>JALOLM010000162.1 GCA_025455985.1 Candidatus Nanopelagicales bacterium
GGGGTACTGGGCCGGGGAAGGGATTGTCAGCGCTCGTGCTCACCGTGCCCCCCCTTCAGAGCCTTGGCATAACTCATGAGGAGCTCCTGCAGTTCCATTGCGTTGCCCTGAAGGGGCTTGACCGAGCACGCGGTGAGGAACATCGTCAAGTTGTCGTCGTGGCCCTCGGCGACTGAGAACGCTCTGTCTCCACCAGGTCTTGCTCCGATGATGCTGGCCCTGGTGGCGTGGATGAAGACCTGCATTCTACTGTTCCAGTCCTCCATTCCCATCCCCACAGAGATCCACCGCCTCCCGGCCTCGGCAATCTCGGTACGGGCCCACTCCGGCCACCCGACGCTGTCAGCACTGTCGCGCCCGGCACCGAAGCTCTGTAGATCCATGTGAAGGAAGGCCATGGCGTCGAACTCGCCGAACGCAGCCGGGATGACGACCTGATACTCGCTGGTCTGGCTCACAGCTTGGGCGGGAGGCGTGACCTGGTCACCTTCACCCTCGGGGATCAGCGCCACGGGGAATGGCCGGAGCATGGGGGCGCCGTTCAACCGCACGACTACAGGGCCCTCCACCTTGTCTCGCCCCCAACGCGCGAACCGTCGTACCCGGCCGGGCCTGACGACACGAAGGGACTCGGGATTCACACCGCGGGCGGTTCCCCCGAAGTCTGCCACGACCCACTCCCAGGCTCCGGTCGGCGGGATCACGACAGGGAATGCCACGTGGAACTTGCTGCCGGTGCGTGCTATGGCCCGCTCCAACTCAAGGTCGAAGGCGCAGTTCACTGCGATCGGCACCGCCGCCGGAGACCGATCCCGCTGGGCGACGAGGGCCGCGGCGACTGAGGCGTAGAGGCCGGCTTGGGGAGAATTCGCGATCGGGCGTAGTCCACGCTCCAGGCAAAGCGCCAGGGATTCCGCGACGATAGCGGCTGATCGGGTCGCACTGATCTGGCGTCCCAGGCTGCGCCGGTGTGTCCCGGTCTGGTCCGCACGGCTCTCATGCACGAGTGCGACCTGGAACTCAAGGTCGTCGGGACGCGGGTAACACGGCGATTCGAACGTCAGCGAGTGCCAGAAGAGGTCTCCGAGCCAGACGACCTCCTGTTGATCGAGCAGCGGCTCACGCCCGGTCGATCGCCCACGGCGAGGCTCGGACGCTGAGGGACAGGGGAAGCGCTTCGCCCAGTCCCGAAGGTGGCGGTGTATGGCGGGCAGACCGAGCAGATCGAGCCGTTCTCCGCCCTCATCCTCCCAGCCGCCGAGCTGTTCCTCCAGCTGCTTCACAGACTGCAGTGCCCTGGCGAGCGCGCACCCGATCCGGCTGGCGTCATTGGCGCTCAGGACGACGGGTGTCGCGGGCCAGTCCTTGATCGGCGTCCGTAGCCCCACCCGTGCCGCTACGAACAAGTCATTCGCGACAAACGCCAGCGCGAGGAGCGCACCTCGCAACTCGGTGAGAGCTGGGTCCTCGCTTTCGAGCAGTTGGGTGTCCCGGTCCGCCCCCTCCCCGGACACGACCCCCTCGACGAAGGCATCCAAGCCGTCTGCAGGAGCCTTCAGGTCGGTGAGCACTGAGACAGCGACATCGCGTGCGGAGCCATCGAGCAGCAGTTGCTCCCGCCCGGCGAAGGCCGTCGTGCTCGCGCCCACGATGGGGCTCAGCGAGGTCCCGAGGGTCGGGATCAGGCCTGCCCTGAACGCCTCGGAGAGTGGTGCCTCCAGATCGAGCATACGCACGGTTGAGTAGTGGTAACGCAGGCGTGGGCCGGATGCGGCACTTTCCGCCCGCTTGAAGAACTGCTTCCTCTCCTCGATCGTGAGCAGAGGATTCACGAGCTCCTTGAGCTGAGGGAGGTTGAGGCTGTCTCGTCCCAGCACGCAGTCAGTGGTGAGGACCAGCACGACGAAGTCAGCCCAGCCGCGCTCGGGGAACAAGACGCGGTACGGCGCCACTCCCTCCTGGGGCGTGCGGAGGAAGGCCGCCAGGCGTTCTCGGTCCCAATGGCGAGGATTCACGCCCCACTCTGCGACGCGCCCGCGAGTTGCAGCCTCGACCACCTGCACCCAGAGGTCCCGATCGTCGGGGTCCTCCCGAAGACGCGGAAGGAGCTCCCCGATCTCTTCGGAGGCCGCGGAGCGATCCTCCTTCCGAGCATCGGCGAACGCGCGCATGATGCAGTCGCCGGCGGCTGCAGCAGCCGCCTCCGGCGTGACTTCCGGGAGTTCGACGGCCTGCGCATGGTTGATCATGTTCTTGTGGATCTCCGTGCTGTCCTTGCTGACGGGGACACCGAATGGGATCCACGCCCGCCGATCACGCAGAACGGCGGCGGAGTATGTCACCTCGCCCTTCACCTCGTGGCTGGAGAGCCCTGCGGGCGTCGCGAGGAGGAGGAAGTACCCGGCGGCCTCGATCCCCGGCAAGACCACTTCGTCGTAACGTGCGCCTGCAGGGAGCACATCGGCGCTCTTGTCCCACCAACAGGTGTAGCCGAGAGCCTCCAGTCGCCGCACGATGGCCGTGGCTGCCTCGAGCCCGTCGTCGTGCGCATAGCTGATGAAAACGTCAGTCGCGACAACACCATTCGCCTTAGTAGGCATTCAGTCCCCCAATTTCGGAGCATCAACGGCCCGGTACGCGGAAAGCAGGACAGCCACTGCTGCTTTCGCTGCAGGGGTCGAGTCGAAGCCCGTTGCGGTGACGCGTTCATCTGTGACGAGGCGAGCCACGATCGCGCCAGGGTCGACGGCCACTTCAGGGCTCGTCAGGAGCTGCAAGTCGAAACCGGCAAGCGCCGGTGAGAGCAGGGCCGAGGACGGGCGACGCGACACTTTCAGCGCAAGGTTGTTGTGGACCACGATCTGGGCTTGGAGGTCCAGGGAGGTGTTCCAGTCCGACAGCGACATGCAGCGGGATGGCGGGATTCCCAACAGCGAGGCGAGGTGATCCAGCAGGAGATCCGGTTCGCCGGCCCGCGTGGCCATCGCCGCAGCGACGGCTGTCGATCCCTGGAGACGCGGGTTGACCTCGGCGAAGTACAGGATCCCCTCCTTGAGGAGGAAGTCGACGCCGAAGGCGCCCCGATAGCCGTGTGAGCCGAGCCACCGGCCCACCTGCAGAGTGGACGACTCCACTGCGGCGACGACGGACTCATCGAGCGCGGCGAAGGCCCGGAAGTCGTTGCCGCAGTACCCGAAAGGGCGAGTGGTGCAGTCAGGCAGGCCGATGAGCTGGATCGATGCAGGGTGAAGAGCGACGAGTTCCGGCGAGAACACCACCGCCCCGATGTTGATCGGCAGAGCATCCTCGATGAAGGGCCCCACGGCGACGAGGTGGTCGCTCCCCCCGGGCCATGTGCGCTCCAACTCATCAGCGTCCTTGACCAAGTAGACGCCCGCCCCACCGGATGAACGGCTGACCCGGAGCACCACCGGACCCGCGTCGAGGTATCTGATGGCGTCGTGGCGGAATTCGTCGGCCACATACCGCCATGGGATGGTCTGCACGCCCTCGCGCTCCAGCTCCGTCTCCACCCAGGGCTTGTACTCGAACGCGGACTGGCGGTCCTTGAACATCCCCAGCGCCAGCGTGCGATCACGCAGGGCGAAACCGATGTTGGACGTGAAGTGGTAGGGCCGATAGTTGACCAAGGCGGAGCGCCGGTTGAGCCGACCCATGAGCAGACGCCGCAACTCCGCGGCGGCATCGGACCCGTCCTCGTCGATCTCGTGAGAGTCCAAGTCAAGCCGCACCCCGGTCATCTCCTCCAGGGTCACGTCGGAATCCAGCCGCGAGGCCCCGATCGGAGCCGCGACAGCGAACGAGTCACGAAAGGACGGGAGGCCGAGCAGCGAGCTGGCATCGGACCCACGGATGCCGAACCATGCCAACGTTCGACCGTCGAGGCCCTTCTCAACCCGGTCCAGCTGCTCCTCCCGACGTGTCACGCTCACGCCGCATCCCATGGGAAGTTGAGCGTGTTGTGCTGGCACGGCAGGCAGTCCGGACCCAGACGCAGCCCGTGCCCAGCAACGAGTTCGCGCGACCGGTCCAGCAGCTCCCGTAGGGTCGCGGCGGGCACCGGGGGACGCGACGTCAGCCCCGTACCTCCGGCCGGGCGGAACGGGCTGAGCACAGGGATGCACCCGAGCCCGGCAAGGAAGTCCACGCCGGCAAGCGTGTCCTGCGGCTCCTCGAGCCCGGCGATGATCAGCGACCTCGTCTGGCCATTGCCGGCACCTGAAGTCAACTCGACCGCACGGCTGACGAACCGGGCGAAGTGCCGACGTGTGGTCTTGTACTTCATGCCGAGCGCAGCCAGGGCGGGCGCCTCAGCGAAGATCTCGACATTGATCGAGAAGTCCGCCAAGCCGGCGGCCTTCACTCGCTCGAGGAAGCCGTCGTTGTTCACCATCGGTGACATCATCAGATCTACGGGCAATGGCGTTGACGCCACGACGGCGGTCACGACCTCTTCGAAGTAGTCGTAGTGCCGTGCCCGTGGCGATCCCCCGCTGATGAGCGCGTGGCGGACGGGAAGCCGGGTGTCAGATGCCGCCACAGCCAGCGCCTCGACGAGCACGTTCGCCGGATACATCACGTAGGGCAGGTCTGCCATGTCGCAGAACCCGCAGTCGTACGCGCAGCCGTCGATCGGTGAAAGTCGGGCACGATCGCCGTGGGACATCACCACCTCGGTGATCGGCTGGGCATCGCTGCCGACCACGCCCAAGTAGCCGGGCAGGAGGACCTGCCGGACCACCGGGACCTCGGAGTCGCCGAGCCGCAGGACGAGGTCGTCATCTCCCTCCGCGTCCACCACGACTTCGGCGCGCACGCAGTACTCCTCATCGAAGGGCGCATTGACGAACACCCCGTGGGGAAGCTCGAAGGTCAACCCGCCTGTCGTCGGGTACTCATGGAGGGTGAGCACGTCCCCTTGGACTGCACGGAGGACCTGCTCGGCCCGCTCCGTCAGCCGTACGCCATGGCTGAGGCAATGGATCTTGATGTCCTCAAGGACCCGACGCTCCCAGTCGGGCACCTGCTCAACCGTCGCCTCGGCCGTGGCCGACATCTGCACACCCCGTCCCTGCTGCCTACGTGGTCCCGCGTCCTCCCACCGGGACGGCAGGCTACACACCCGAGGCGCAGAGGCGCACACGGCCCGGTCGACTGCGGCGCATCATCACGTTCACCACCTGGAAAGGCCGGTGCCGAACGGCCGGCTCAGACTCGCGTCGTAGCCGCCCGTGCCGGTGATGGCGACCGCATCGCCCTCGCGTATGCGATCAGGGAGGGCCACTCGGTGTTTGAGCACATCAGTCTCCATGCACAGTCTGCCCAGAAGCCGGTCCGGTCCGTCCGGGAGGCGGAACCACGACCCCCCGCCTGCCGGGGACCACAGCACCTCATGCGGGAACATCTGGACGTCGGGGCAGTCCCAGTAGGAGCCAGACAGCACGACATCCCGTTGCCCGTCCTGCTTGTCCACGTCGACGACCCTCATCAGGGTTGCGAAGCCCGCTTGAGTCAGCGAACGTCCCGGCTCGATCACCAGACGTTCCAGGGCGGGCAGGTGGTTTCGGCCCATTTCGGCCACTGCCACTAGGCACTCGCGGGTGATGTCCCAACGCTCGGGAGGCCAGCCACCGCCGAGATCCA
>JALOLM010000163.1 GCA_025455985.1 Candidatus Nanopelagicales bacterium
CGGGCAACCGCCCTGCCCGGGTGTTCACGATTGCTGCCGCCTTCTTCACCAGGCCATACGCCCGGTAGACCTCGATGGGCATGCGTCGGTCGTCGATCGCGAAGTGCCGCAGGCTGCGCTGGGTCTGCGCCCCCCAGTAGCGCTCGGCAGGCACCATCACGGTACCGAGACTGTCGAACTCCTCCCGCTCCCCGGTGACGTCGAGGCCGATAGGCAGATTCCTGAGTACGTCCATGCCAATTGCGTACCCTGCCCGTCCGAGGGCTTACCCGTCAGCGCGCGGCGGGTGACGATCCGGCACGGTGTCGCATCCTCACTCGAATGGTCTACGCGGCGCGGGAGGACTGCGGAACGCCCGCCGTGTCGCGACCCGCAGCCCGCCGCGTGATCAGGAAGCCGAACGCCGCAGCGATGAAGAACATGAGCACGCCGTAGATGGCCGCCGGCAACGACATCTCCGTACTCAGCAGAACGGACTGGGCCACGACGATGGCCAGGGTCGCGTTGTGGATGCCGACCTCGAAGGAGGTCGCAATCGACTCGGGCTCGGTGACCTTGAACATCCGCGGCACCACGTACCCGATGGTGAGGCTCAGCACGCAGAACACCGTCGTGATTCCGGCCAGCGACGCGAAGTTCTCGCGCAGGATGTCCAGGTTGCTGATCACCGCACCGACGATCACCAGCGCCAGGATCACGGCCGACCCGATACGCACGGGCTTGTCCATCCGGTCGGCGAACGCCGGGCGCCACCGGCGGATGAGCATGCCGATGAACACCGGGACCAGGACGATCGCGAAGACCTCGAGAGTCTTCTGGAACTGCAGGCCGACCCGGTCCCCCTCGGCTGCGAAGTAGTTGATCGCCAGGTTCACCACGATCGGCAGCGTGAACACCGACAGCACCGAGTTGATCGCCGTCAGACTGATGTTCAGCGCGACATCGCCTCGGAACAGATGGCTGTAGAGATTGGCGGTCGTCCCGCCGGGCGACGCTGCGAGCAACATCATCCCGACCGCCAGGACAGGTGGCAGATTGAACAGTTCGACCAGGCCGAAGCAGATGAGGGGCAGCACGATCACCTGACACGTCAGGGCAATCGCCACTGCCTTCGGATGCCGGGCGACACGGGCGAAGTCGTCGATGGTGAGGCTGAGCCCGAGGCCCAGCATGATCAGCCCGAGGGCGAGGGGCAGGGCGGTGGTGACCATCGTGGCTCCCGTGGTGCTCGAGGTTTGCCTGAGCGTAGTACACGAATGTCACTTCGGGAATGGGTTGCCGGACTCGTCCGCCCGGCGTCGGATCACGGCCTGGTGAGCTCGGCCCACTCAGCAGCGTGGGGCCGCTCAGGCGCAGACTCAGCCGCCCAGCACCCAGGCCTTCGAGACCATCTTCCCGCTACGGCAGACGATCGCCATCCTGTTGGCCTTGGCGGCCTTCTTGCGTGCAGCCTTGGAGTCGTCCTTGCAGCTCGCTTTGAGGTCGCCCAGCGCCCCCGGCAGCGCTTCCCCACTCGAGGCGTACGACGTCCACAGCATCTTGGCGTCTGCGCAGGTCAGGTTCTTGACCTTCACCTTGGTGGCCAGCGGCTGCGGCACACCCGCAATTTTGACCGGCCCGCAACTTTGGAGGGTCGAGGCTGCGGCGGGGCTTGACACCATCGGCAGAGCCAGAGCGGGAGCGGCCAGCAGGATGAGGAGTCGGCGCATGCCGGTGACAGTACACCCGATCGGTGGAAATGGGGAATCCGCAGAAGGTTCCGGATCATGTCGCATATTGGGCGCGCGCTCAGTCAGCTCCCGACCGGCAGAGCCAAGAACCGCGCGATGCGCCGGGCGACCTCCCCGGGTTCGTCGTCCACGATGTAGTGCGCGGCACCGGGCACGAAGTCGATGGTCAGATCACGGGCGTGCTGGTCGAATCCCTGCAGCATCACCGTTGGGATCACGTCGTCCTGCTCCCCGAACAGGACCAGTGCCGGGACCTCGAGCACGCGGTCGCGGTAACGCCCCATCATGATCTGCACGAACCCCGGGACGATCAACTGCCGGTACAGGGCTGAGCCGGCGCGGGCACGAGCGGGCGCTCGCAGCGCACCGAGGTACGCGGCGGCGTCTTCAGCGGAGATCGAGTCCGGCCGGGCGGTGAAAGTGCGGAACAGCCAGCGCGGCAGCCGCTGGCTGCCTCCGGCCAGCAGTCGGGGCCCGAGCACGGGGGTCGCAAGTCCGTACTGGAACCACAGATAGCGCATCGATCGCACCATCGCCGGGTGCGGCCGCACGTACGGCGGCGGCACCGCCAGTGCCACATACCGGGAGACCCGGTCCGGGTGATCGAGACAGAACAGGAATCCGACCATGGCGCTCCAGTCGTGCGCGACCAGGGCCACACGGTCAAGACCGAGCGCATCGAGCAGCGCCAGCAGATCGCCCTGCATGGTGGCGAGGTCGTACCTGCCCGCGGGCGCGTCTGTGCCACCCGCCCCCCGCAGGTCAGGCGCGATGACCCGAGCGCCATCGGCCAGGAGCTCCATGACACGGGCGTACTCCCGTGAGTCCTGCGGGAACCCGTGCAGGAGCAGGACCGGCTCACCCGCACCCGCCTCCACGACCCGCATGTGCAGGCCGGGCAATTCGAGGATGCGCGACAGCGCGGGCACTTGGCCCATGCGCCGAACGCTACGGCGCTCATGGCTTGGAGTCACCAGTGCAGAGCCGACCAGCCGGATAGCGGTCACGTACTCCTCGCCGTGCACCAGATCCTCACCCCACGACGCTCACGGATACCCCCAGACGCGGCCACCGAACCCATCGGGGTACGCCGACCTCCAGGTGCGCTTCGGCGACTGACTCGACAAGGTCCGCCCCTGTGGGGGTAAAAGGCCAAGCGATGACATCGATGGCTATCCAGGACCACGATCTCTGCCCAAGCGGCAGCAACGTCCGACAGCGCAGGTGTGAGGAATCACTCATCAGGGCCTCTCGGCCGATGACGATCATTCCGATACACTGAGTAGTAGATACAGAAGAGGGGTGAGAAGGATGAGCGTCAATCTGAAGGTACGCCGCGGACGGGGTGTCCTACAGCGGACATGGCGCGTGGTCACGCATCTCGTCGATGATGTCGAGCCGGACCGCATCTCGACCATCGCCCCTGTGGCGGCCGATGGCACCCGGGTCAAGCCCTTCTCCCAGAACTGAGCCGATCTACGGCTTCGAGTAGGTCTTACTCAGATCCGATCCCAGGTCCCACGTCCACGTGGTGCTTCCCGCACCCTGTGGCCAGGTGTACGTGCCGGATGGATTGCCACCGGTAGGCAGTGGCGGCTCCGGGTCGATGCCGCTCCATCGGTTGCTGGCGAGCAGCCGGAAGGGCAGCGGGCGACTCTCGTTGCGCACCTCTGAACCCTCATCCGTCGGACACGTCGCGACGTAGGGCCACGACTTGGCCGTGTTCGCCATCGCCTCGAAGGCGTAGGTGTTGTTGTTCCAGGGATTCATCCAGAGGTTGCCGTTGTCGACGCCGAAGTCGTCGAGGCTCAGCGCGCCGCCTCCGCTGTACGAGCAGCCGCCCGGCACTACACCACTGATCGTCCAAGACCCGGAGGCGGCGGTCACCCGGTACTGCGCCAGCTGGGGGAACAACGGGAAGGACGCGGATCCCACCGAGGACAGGCTCAGCGTGATCTCACCGTTCCAGGAGGCCTGCACCCCTGGGCCCGATTCAGTGCCTGAGAAACTCCCCGTGAAGGATGTCGAGACCAGTTTCGGATCGCTGAACACCTCGACGGTGACCCGCTTTCCCTTCTTCACCCTGACCTTCGCCTTCTCGGCCTTGCAGTTCTTCGGCTTGACCTTCAACGTGTAGGTCCCCGGTGAGAGTTTCTTCAGCACGCCGCGAGCGGGCACCTTGCGCGAGGTCTTCTGCTTGCCCGGGCCGACCAGCGTTGCCGAGCAGCCATTGCCGAGGATGACGACCGCGGTCCCGCCGGCCTTCTTGGCGGCAGGTGCCGCGGCGGAGGCGGGAGATGCGACGCCCGCCCCGATCAACCCGAAGGCGATGACGGCGGCGGGTAACACGTTTGCAGGCTTCACGGCGCCCTCCCGTACTTGAGAGGGACAGGCTACGGGGGTGAGGGCACCGCAGGCAATCCCTCAGCGGGTCGTGTACTCCAGCACGTCCTGCACCAGCCTCCCGCTGCTCGCTGCGCGCATGTGGCCCAAGCCGGGGTACCGCACCACCGTGCACCCAGGGATCAGCGCCTCGGTCTCGTCGACGATCTGCTTGGTGAAGAACATGTCCTCCTCTGCCGCGATGATCAGGACCGGCACCGAGATCCGTGGCAAGGCGTCGCGGGCGTCGTAGGCCATCTCCGCCTCGGCCTCGACGATCAGGTCACCGGGCGGGGTCTGTTCCCCGGAGAACGCCAGGCGCAGGACCTGCCCGAGGAGTCTGCGTTGTCCGGCCTGCGACGAAGCAGGCAGGAAGTACTCCGCCATCACCCGGCCGGCCTCCGCGCTGTCGCCACGGGCGCGGGCCTGGGCCCACCGGTAGTCGACGTCGCGACCCCAGTCGGTGAGGGTTCCACCGGCCAGCGCAGCAACGAAGTGCTCCGCGCACTCCGGATGGTTGGCCGCGAGGTACATCAGGATCATCCCTCCGTAGGAGACCCCCAGCACCGTGTCGACCCGGCCTGCGAACTGCTCGGCGATGAGCCCGGCATAGTCCGCGGCCATGTCCTCGACGCTGTGGCCGGTGGGCATAGGCCGCTTGCGGGTGACGAACCGGAGTACCCGGCGTCGACGAACGGCCTGAACGTCGAGCTCATCATGGCGCCCATCGCGCCCCGGGGGAGGTCCGCACCCGGTCCGCCAGGGATCCAGATCAGCGTCCTGGGGCCATCACCCCATCGGGCGTACTCCATGCCATTGGCGAAGGCCCCGGTCTCCGCGACGGGACGGCCCAGCGCCTTGCGTAACCGCGCGGCCGCGATACCCGCCAGTGCCGCTGTTCCCAATCCCACGACCGCACGTTTTCGCACCGCACTCGCCTCCCTGCCTCAGGGTACGCCTGTACCACGCCGGGCAGAATCGGCTTGCCTCGGACGTAACGGCCGCAGGGTGCGGCCTCACCGCCGGATCCTTGGCCTCACACTGAGCAAGCCCGCTCAACCCACCGCCGGCGGCTGCTGCCTCACCGGTCGGTGCTGAACCCGACCTCCCACAGGTCATAGTGCCGGTTGACAATGCAGGAACGGAGCATCCCCGTGACCTTCGACAGGTACGGCGTCCCCTGTGAGGTGGCCAGCATTGCCTGCTTCGACTCCCAGAAACTCACCGTCTGGGCCTTCTTCTTGTCCTCGTCGATGTAGATCGCCGTGCTGACGAACCCGGGTTGCTCCTTGATCACGGGAACGATCTGCTCCTCGAAGATGCGGACTGCCTCGTCGGCCTTGCTGGGGATGACATCCGCGACGATAGTACGCGCGTACATCACGCACCCCCTTTCTCCCCTACTTCAATCGTAGATCCATTTCGGGGCTACGGTCGGCCGGAACCGGCCGCCGTACGGACGATTCCCTGCCAATAGGCGCGTCGGTGGACTACAACAGAAAGTGAGGCTCCGCGAGGAGGACCCGATGAC
>JALOLM010000164.1 GCA_025455985.1 Candidatus Nanopelagicales bacterium
ACGTGCGCGTGGATCTGTGTACTTTTGCGGTTGGCGCTCCCCCTTGATCAACCTGGAAGGTACGCGAATTTCACCATCTTTGCGACATTTCGGGCGCCAGACCGTCCTTATCAGGTGGATCAAGGAGGTTTCGGCCTGCGGCCCAACCTGAAAAAGTACGCCGACATGCCCCGAACCGGAATCCAGCAACAGACGCAGGCGGGGTTCAACCCGCAGACGGGCCGCGCAGTTGCGGGCGGTGTTCCAGATGACTCAACCCGTTGTACGCCAAGTTGACCAAGTGGGCCACCACGTCGTCCTTGTCCGGTTTGCGCGCGTCCAGCCACCACTGGCCCGTCAACGCCACCATCCCGACGAGCATTTGGGAGTACATCGGCGCCAATTTGGCGTTGAAGCCGCGGGCCTTGAACTGCCCGGCGAGCAGGTGCTCGACGTGGTCGGCGACCTCCACGATCAGACTGGCAAAGCTGCCGGTGGGTACGGGTGAATCGCGCACCAGGATCCGGAAACCGTCGCTCTCACCTTCGATGTAGTCGAACAGCGCCATGCCGGCCTGCTCGAGCAGCAAGCGCGGGTTGTCGCCGGTGAACGACTCTGTGATCTTCTTGACGAGGGTCTGCATCTCGCGGTCGACGATGACCGCGTAGAGCCCCTCCTTGCCGCCGAAGTGCTCGTAGACAACTGGCTTCGACACCTCTGCAGCGGCGGCGATCTCCTCGACGGTGACTGCCTCATATCCGCGCGACGCGAACAGAGTTTTGCCCACGCTCAGCAACTGCTCGCGGCGCTGCTGGGCTGTCATCCGTACGCGGCTCACGAGCCCATTCTGGTCGGTTGCTCGGGTTCGGCCGCAGTGCGCTCCTGTTGGGCCACGTGACGTCGAAGACCCAGCCGAGCCGATCAGGCTTCCAGCGTCCCCCGCAGAACCGTGACTGTTGAGTGAGTCGGGTCGCCGTCCAGGGGTTCGTCGGAGATGTCCACCGCGGAGAAAACCTCAAGGTCGATGCCGTCCGGCACGGGGAAGGTGGCCTTCTGCTCGCCGGGTCCGAGGCTGCCCAGAGCGATCAAACCGCTGTCCTTCGGATCCAGCAGCCACACCTCGTAGAAGCCCTCGGGGCCTGCGAGGCCTGAAGCGCTCACAGTCACCGTGTAACCGGCGTCAGTGCGGTTGAGCGTGGCATCGGCGATACCGCCGCGGTCGGGACCGTCGGGCATCGGGGCCAACTGGGCCGACGCCACAACGGAGGTTGGAGTGTCTTGCCCCGTGGTGACCGCAACGACGGCACCGCCAACGAGGATGCCGGCCGCGGAGGCCGCCACCAAGCCGGCCCAACGGGGCAACCCCCGGCGCTGTTGTGCAGGGGGTCGAACCATAGGGACAGGCTCAGTGGCCAGCTGCTCGGAAATGCGGTCCCACACTCGGGCGGGTGGAGCGACCAAGTTGTCGGGACCGCCAGAGGAGCGACCCACGAGCACCAACTCTTTGAATTCGGCCAACTGAGCGGCGCACTGTTCGCACGTGGTCACGTGTGCGGCGCAATCGTCGCCGATCGGCTCGCCAAGCGACATGAGGGCCAGTTCGTCTACATCACAGTGCTGCTGCATGGGTCACCTCCAATCGAGTGCGCAGTCTCTGCAGGGACCGCCTGATGTGGCTCTTGACGGTTCCCAACGGCATATTCAGTTTTTCAGCGATCTGCTGGTGGGTCAGATCGTCGAAGAAGGCCAGGCGGATGATTTGTCGAGCAGGTTCGCCCAACTCATCGATCTCGTCGGCCACGGCCACCTGCGCCGACACGTCGGGGGAGTGCTCAGCGGCCTCGGGAGCGTGGTCCAAGGAGACCTCGTCGCGACGCTTGCGGTGGAAGTCCGCGACCCGGCGCCTGGTGATGGCCAGCAACCACGCGGGAACATTGCCGGCGTCGGGGTTGAAGTTGTCCCGGCTGCGCCACGCCGAGATGAAGACAGCTTGGGTCACATCTTCGGCGTCGGCCGCCGAGGGAACTGAGCGCAGGGCGACGGTGTACACCAACCGTGACCACCGCTGGTAGGCCTCCGCCAGTGCGGACTCGTCCCCCGCAGCTAGTTGTCGCCCTACTTCAGCGACGTCCAACTGGGTCATGGACGAAGTCTCGCACACGGCGGAGGCCACCGGGAATGGTGCAGTGAGAAGGCTCACGTCACCCTGCCTTCAGTTCTCAGCCGGCCGGGTTGAAGGGCAGGAGCACACCGTTGATGCCGTGTGCGATCTGCCGGTTGCCCTTGTTGATGTTGGCCTGCACGACCTTGGCGTTCTTGGTCAGCGAGGCGCGGTCCTTGAGGAACACGTTGCCCTTCTTGACCACGACGGTGAGGCGCTTGCCTTCGGCGGTCTTCAGCTTCGCGCCGTTGGACGCAGCAGCCATCTTTGCGGTGATCGGCTTACCGGGGACCACGTGGTAGAGCAGAATCTGCTCGATGGTCTCGATCGGGAAGGCGGCTGCGATGGTCTCGAATGCGGCCTGCTCATTGGCCGGCTTGGTGCCGGTCACAGCCTCGACCAGGTTTACGAACGCGCGGTCCTGGGGCACGAAGGCAGTGAGGCGAACGTTGCCCTGGGTGAGTACGCCCACGGCGCTGTCGGGGTTAGTGGCCAGCACGGCGAGGACGGCCTCGGTGACTACGTCGTAGTCCTTGCCGTTGCTGTCGAACTTGTTGTCGTCGACGAGGACGCCGGCGAGCGGAGCCGTGCCCTGCTTGGCGGTCGCCGGGGCGACGGCCAGACCAACGCCGAGGGCGGCGGTGGCGGCGATGGCGGTTCCGGTGGTGATGGTGCGTTTGATGCTCATTGTTTCCTCCTGTTGGTGGGTTACATAGAGGAGTTCGCGAGCGAGCGTGGTTTTGGATGCAGCGTTTTTGAAACGTTATATTTGATTCGTCAACTCATAGCCTCGGCCTGGACCGTGGCCCCCAGCCCAACGCGCAGATCGCGGGCATGCCAGCCCAACTCGGCCTGCGCCTTGGCCGGACTGCCCCAGTAGCAGGCGCGGGAAGCGCGCAGGGTTTCCGCACGGTAGGTCGACGGCAATGGCAGGAACCGCTCCAGCACGCCGGCGGACACCGAGGTGGCACCCACCATGACATCCGGGAGCACGATGGGGGCCGGACCGCCGGCCATCTCGGCGACCATCCGCAGCACCTCCGCCGCGCTGGTGCACTCTCCGGCCAGCATGTAGCTCTGCCCGGAGCGGCCCAACTCCATCGCCAGGATGTGGCCGCGCGCGATGTCGTCGACATGGGTCATGCAGATCCGCAGACCAGCGGGCGCGAGGACCCGATGGCGCTTTGAGGCCTGTCGGATCAGCCCCCCGAGCTGGCTGGTGTCACCGGGGCCGTACACCGCGCTGGGCATCACCGTGACCACGTCCAGGCCACTCGCGGCGAAGTCCTGGGCGATCGCATGCGCCTGGGCTTTCGTGTGGTCGTAGACCGACAGGTGCTTGCCGGTGAACGTGTAGGTCTCGTCGTAGACGTTGCCGCCGGTGTCGGAGTTGACGGCGATCGTCGAGGTGTAGACGACCCGTGGCACGCGAGCGTCGCGGGCGGCGTCGAGGGCGTTGCGTGTCCCCTGTACGTTCACCGCCCAACCCTGCTCGGGGTCGGCCGTGCCGAGTTTGTACCAGCCAGCGACGTGGAACACTCCGTCCACACCGGTGAACGCCTCCACCATCGAACTGCGCGAGGTCACGTCGCCGGGGACAAGGTCAACCCCCAGTGCTGACAACCCGCCGGCCTTGCCGGGATCGCGCACGATCGCGACCACCTCGTGCCCGGCCTCGCGCAACTGCTGCGCCAGGTGTTGACCGATGAAACCCGTGCCTCCGGTGAGTGCGTAACGCATTGCCCCATGGTGACACGGCGTCGATCAGCGCAACCGCGCAAGCGTCCCGTCGATGGCCGTGAGCAGCAACTCCCCAGCCGAGTCCACGCCGAACGACGTGACCCGGTCTGCCTGTCCCAGGCGCACGCGCCGGCCATCCTTGTAGGCCCACACGTCGCCCGAGATGAAGTCCCCGAAGACGTACCAGCCCTGCAGGGAGGTGATCCTGGCGCCGCGGTAGACGTAGCCTCCGGTGATGCTCCCGCCCTGGGACCGGCCGTAGGTGAGCACCGGCTTGGTGACGTTGCGGCCCGCGCAACGCTGGGTGTCGTACCGGCTGCGGCCCTCCCAGCAGGACCAGCCGAAGTCGAAGCGCCGACCGTCGATGGGCATCCGGTCGACCTCTTCGAATTTGTCCTGACCGACGTCGCCGATCCACATCTGGCCGGTGGGCCCGTCGATACTGAAGCGCCAGGGATTGCGCAAGCCGTAGGCCAGAATGCGCCGGTCGCCGGCCTTGGGGTTCGACGCGGGGATGCAATATGGACGCTTGCCGCAGGTCGGGTCGATCCGCAGAATCTTGCCGCGCAGGTCCTTGAGGTCGCGGGCGGCGTCGAACGGGTCGCCAGACCCACCGCCGTCGCCGGTGGAGATGTAGAGCAGGCCGTCGTGCAGTGCCACCTGCCCGCCGTTGTGGTTGGCGTAGTCCGGGTGTTTGATGCGGATGATCTTGCGCTCCCCGCCGCCTTTGGTGAACCGCGAAACCTGTAGAGCACCGCGGGTGTTGGTGTAGGCGGCGTAGAAGCGCTTGTTGTTGATGCGGGCCATCGACAACAGCCCCCGTTCGCCGTCGGTCGACAGTCCGCGGACCCGGAACCACGTCGACGTGCTGCCGTTGGGTTGCACCTTGACGATGCGGCCCTCCTTCTCGGTGACCAGCAGGCTGCGTTTCGGTCCGGCGACCACGCTGGTGGGCTGGGCCAGGTCGCTGGTGAGGGTCTGGAAGTCGACCGGCCCCGGGGCCGACGCCAGCGTTGTGGCGAGCAGTACTTCGGCGAACATGGGTCGAGCGTAAACCGCCTCCTCGCGCGGGAAGTCCGTTGGTCACCGCGCCCGGCGCGCACGAAAGTGGCACGGGACGAAACTCAATTCAGGAAACTGCCATCTTTGCGCGGAAGTCCCGCCCGATTTGAGGCGTTCAGCATGATTCAGGCCACTAGAAGGTGGCACGGGGGTGGGGGCCGTGCCCACTTTCGGCGGCGGACATCAGCAAGCCTGCCCCAGCGAGCGCGTCAGCTGGCTCAGGCGGTCGCCGTCGCAGGGTTCTTGTGCGCGTGGCGCCGCCACCACAGGAATGTGCCGACCCCCAGGAAGATCTGCGGCACCCAGGAGCACGCCCGCCACACCAAGGTCGCTGCCAGGGCGTCGTTCTGGTCCATGCCGAAGGACACAAGCAGCGCGGTCAGCGCCGCATCGACGGTTCCCAGCCCACCGGGCGTGAGCGGGATCATCGTGCCCAGCCGGGAGATCGCGAAAGCCGCGAAGGCCTCGGCCGCGGTCAATCCCGAGGAGCGACCGTCGGACACTGCCCGGATCGCGACAAAGAGGATCAGGAACTGTCCGAAGATCATCCCGAAGTTGGACGCGGTGATCGAGATCCAGTGCTTCGACACCACACCCACGATCTGCGACCGGAAGTCGACGACCTCCTGGACGACGTCGTAGTCCTTGTGCATGCGGTGCAGGACCGGGTTGGCGAGCTTCTG
>JALOLM010000165.1 GCA_025455985.1 Candidatus Nanopelagicales bacterium
GAAGCCCTCCAGGCTCTTCAGCAGCCCGGCCTTGCTCACGCCTTCGAACGGCAGCCCGAAGGAGGAGGCGACCAGGCGCAGGAGGTCGTCCTCCTGGATCTGGGTCGACACGATCTGGGCGGCCACCACCCGCTCCTGTTGGATCGAGCGGAACAGCGCCTGGGCCAGCGTGGTCTTGCCGGTGCCGACGTCGCCGGTGATGACCACAAAGCCCTCGCCCTGGCGCACGCCGTAGAGCAGGTAGGCGAGCGCGCGCTTGTGGCTCGCGCTTTTGAAGAAGAAGCGCGGGTCCGGACTTAACTGGAAGGGCCGCGCGCGGAGCTTGTAGAAGGTGTCGTACATGGTGAGCACCCGTGCGTTGAGGCCAGCGAGGCTATGCTAGCCGATAATCGGTTGTGGCCCCAGGCCGCGGTTGCCAGATCCATGGAAAACAGAGACATGGACCGCAGTCGCCGCCGGAGATAGCGGGGCTGCGGAGCCTCCCTGTCGCTCATGAGCGCGCACCGCACGCCCTGGGCATATGAGGGAGGCCTTCATGGCAAGGTGGACGGGCTTCGCTCATCCACCCTACGGATGGGGTTATGGGTGTTGCAGGATCTCGCTAGAACGTTACGGTGAGATACGCGCCAATCCGGTTCTCCCGGTAGCGGTTCTCCCGATCGTCCGAATTCTGCTGCAAGTGGCCGACGTTGACAGAGCCCGAAAGGTGGTCCGAAAGGCGGTGGCGCAGGGTAAGCCATGCATCCCAGAAGTGGTAGTTGGCGTCGTCGTCGGCATCGAAGGTGCTCCGCTGCCAGTTACCGTAGAGCGTCGCGCTGGTGTCGGACGTCAGCTGGTGCGTGAAGGAGAGCCGCGTCCCGTAGTCGGTCTGGTTCTGGTCGGAATTCGCCTGATAGTCCCACTCCTGCTGGTACAGGGACCAAGCCACGGTCGACCGGCGCAGGTTGAGCGCCACCGTACCGCGCAGATTCTTGCGTACCACGACATCGTTGGTGAGGCTTGGCGTGTCAATCGCGACCAGGAACACCTCGCCCGTCAGCGGATCGACAATCGGCTCGCCGAAGGGGTCCACCAGCGGCACCAACTGTTGATCCAGTATCACATTGCGGCTCGTGGTCACCTTCTCGTCGTATCTCAGCGTCCAGGTCGTGCGGCGGGTGCGGTTACGCAGGTCTAGGTTCCAGGAGTGGCCCCAGTAGTTATCCCCGTATCCTGCGCCGAGGGACGTCCGCGGCGTGGGGGTCCAGGTTCCTCCTACCCGCCAAGACGGACCACTGCGGTCCTGTCCCCCGCTGTTGTAGTCGTTGTCGTCGTAGCCAACGCTTCCGTTGATGGCAAACAGCCGATTGATCGGGTAAGTGGCCGAGAGATCGTAGCTCTCGATCCGCTGGTCGCCGCGCCCGCCACCGAGACCGTCGTCCGTGTAGTCGATGTCCTGGCGGCTGTAGGCGAACTGCCACGGCAATCGCGCGAACTCCGATCCGCTGTCGAAGCGGACGTCATAGCGACTGGAGGAGCTGTCACTGGCTTGGCGGCTGTACGCCAGGTTGTCGGTTGTGTAACGCAGCAGGAGGTCGCCGTAGGTCGAGAGATGCTGGCGCCAGTAAGGACTGACGCTGAAGGAGTAGTACTGGGAGGTGTTCCGGCTCGCACCCAGGTCGTTGGTCGTGATCGGCCGGTTGCTCAGCGTATTCGCCGTGCCTGCGTTTGCACGAGCGTCGACGAACAGATTGTCTTTCAGGAGCTCGGCGGAGCCGATGGCCTGGAGTCGGTGGCGGATGTCGTTCGCGTCCGGCACACCCTCGTCGTTGGACAGGCGCGGAACGATCGGGGCGTACTGTAAGTCGAGCGTGATCCGCCCGGCGCCGCCCCCGCTGATGGAGAATCTCGGCTGGATCGCGGCGATGAAGGAGCCTTTCTCGTCGCCCGGGGGAGCCTGGTCGACGTTATCGGTGTAGATCGCGAGCGCGCTGATCCCGGGCGTGACGCGCCAGTCCAGATCGGCCGCCGCAGCGGCCGTCGTCAATGCCGCTAGCAATACGAGGGCGACACCCGCCGCTGCACGCAGAGCCGGGCCGGCCTCTCCGAGCCTATGGCTGGGCGCCGGTTGCCTGCTGGCCATAGCCGTAGCCCTTGTAACCATAGCCGTAGCCGTACCGGTAGTCGTAGTTGCCGATCAGGCGCTGGCGGGACTTGTTGAGGATGAGACCCG
Organism: Candidatus Nanopelagicales bacterium; assembly: GCA_025455985.1. Classification (GTDB taxonomy): domain Bacteria; phylum Actinomycetota; class Actinomycetes; order S36-B12; family UBA10799; genus JADKAV01. The sequence goes on from JALOLM010000165.1 coordinate 2,213, forward strand.
CCACATGACAGCCGTGGATCAGGCGCAGCGCCTCCTTAACCGCGCTACGGGGCGTGCGCTCGGCCTCGACCACCAGCACCACTTGCCCCATCAAGCGAGCGAGGACGCTTGCCCCAGAGGCCGCCAGCAGCGGCGGCGAGTCGAACAGCACGATGCGATCGGCGTAGCGCCGGGACAGCTCGTCGGCCACGGCGCGCATAGCGTCGCTGGCGAGGAGCTCGGTGGCGTTCGGGTAGGCCTGACCGGCAGGCAGCACGGTGAGCTTGGGCACATCGGTCCGGAGCATCACGTCGGCCAGGTTGGCCACGCGACCGGCAAGCACGTCGGTCAGCCCCTGTGTCGCGTCGATCCGCAGGCGCTGGGACACCCCGTTCCGGAACACGTCGCCGTCGACCAGCAGCACCGTGCGGTCGAGCTCCATCGCCATGCTCATGGCCAGGCTGACCGAGAGAAAGGTCTTACCCTCCCCCGGCACCGAGCTGGTGACCATGACCAGGTTCCGCCGGTCGCCGACCATCGCCTCGCCACCGAAGGCAGCGTGCAGCAGCGGGCGCTTGATGAGCCGGCATTCCTCGGCGATCTGGCTTTCGGAGTCGCCCGGCGTGAGCACCCCCGCGGCCTTGAGCCCCTCGAGATCGACCGTGACGTCGCGCGAGCGCCGCCCGTCGGAGTAGCCCCCGCCCGCGTCGCGAACCGGCTCGTCCTCCAGACTGGCGAGCATCTCGTCGGCCACCCGCTCCGCGACGACCGCGGCAGGCACGCTGGCCGGCGCGTCGTCCTGGGAACGGGAGGGCGACGCATCGGCGCGTGGCGCCGCGCGTATCACCTCGGCCGGGCGGTCCACGCGGCGCGGGTGGCCCTCGTCCGGGCGGTCGAGCCGGTCGACTGCCTTCTCGATGATGCTCATATCAGCTGCGCTCCCAGGTCCCGTAGCTTGCCGACCGCAACCATGAGCTGGGGCTCGAGCAAAACCGTGGCTCCGAAACCAACCACAAGTGCGGTGCAGCCGGCCGCGAACAGGCCAATCCGCATCCGGTGCTCACGAAGCTGGCCGGCGGACAAGACGCGCGATACGGCGCCGAGGACCGGGAACTCGGTGAAACTGCGCATCTCGTCCCGAGAGTACACCGCCGGTCGGATGACGCCGAAGAGCCAGGCTACCCCGGCGCCCGCTGCGAAGGCGAACGCCAGTACGCCGGCGTTCATCGGAACCCGCTGCGGACTCGCCGGAGCGGTTGGCAGGCGAGGCGGCTCGATGATCCGGATCTTCATCATGTCGCTGGTCTTGTTGGCCTCCTCGGAGAGGTTCAGCTGCTCACGCCGCTTGACCAGCTCGTCGTAGTTGCGCTTCTGGAGGCCGTAGTCCCGGTCCAGACGGCCCATCTCCGTCTCGACCTGCAGCGAGGCATTGAGCAGTTTTCCGAACTCGTCCTCCCGCCGCTTGAACTCCTGGACCCGGGCCTCGAGCGCGGAGACCTCTGCCTCGGCCGCGCCCAGCGCCATCTGCGTCTGCTGGAACAGCGGGTTCTCGACCCGCTCGCGCGAGCTGCCGGAAGCGGCTGCCCCACTCCTCGCCGACGCCACCTCACGGTCGCGCTGGGTCTTGAGGTCAGTCAGCATGGAGCGGGACGCCACCACGTCCGGGTGCTGGTTCGTGTACCGGAGCAACATCTGATCCAATGACTCCTCGAGCTTCGCGATGCGGCCGTCAAGGGGGTGCGGCAGTCTGGTCTCGTAGGTCGTGGCCTCCGGTCCGGTCAGCCACTGGTCCACGTCCTCCATCTGGTCCCGGAGCTGGTCGCGGCGCTTCTCGGCCTCGGTCAAGCGCAGAAGCGCCTCCGCCAGCTGCCCGCGCTGGGATTGCAGGCGCTCGAAGTAGCCGCCCTGGCCGGGCAGCATCCCCATGTTCTCCTGCTTAAAACGTTGGCGGCGCTCCTCCGAGTCGATCAGACGTTGCTCGTACTCCTTGATCTGCTGCTCCAGGAAGTTGCGCGTGGCGGTCGTGTCCTTGCGGCTCTCGCCGAGGGAGCGCTCCACCAGCATGTTCATCACGGTCTCAACCACGCGCAGCGAGAGCTGGGGATTCTCGTTTGTATAGCTGATGCTGAACACGCTGTCGCCGCGCGCCTGGGATACCCGTATACCCCGGGACAGGTCTGTGACCACCGCGTCGAATTCCTTGGGGTCCTTGGCTCGCAGGTCCATGTCCGTGTTGCGGGCGATGGTCTCCAGGTTGGGCCGCGTGAGGAGCGTACGGCGGACCAGGGCGAGGGCCTGGACCTGGGAGTTGTCCCCCAGCGTAAGCCCGCGTAGCGCGGGCCGCAGTAGCGAGGAGGTGTCGGCGTAAATCTTGGTCTCCGCCCGGTACACGTTCGGCAGGAGCATGACGACGCTCCAGCCGACGGCAGCGATAAGGGCGGCCACGGCGAAGCCGACCCAGCGGTAACGCCAGGCCATGCGAAGGTGGGTTTCCAGCTGTGCGAGGAGCTCGTGCATCGGCTACCGGCCTGCGCCCGTCAGGACGCTCAGAACCAGGACTCGGGGATGATCAGAATGTCGCCGGGACGCATGGGGACGTTGGCGGAGATGTCGGCGTCGCGGATCAGGTCATCCAGGCGGACGGTGGTCTGCATCACCTTGCCGTCGATGGCGCGGACCAGAACGGCCCGGTTCCCGGCGGCGAAGTCGCTGATGCCGCCGACCGCGATCATGAGGTCCAGCAACGTCATGCCGAAGCGGTAGGAGAGCGCCTGGGGGTTCGTCGCCTCGCCGAGGACCCGGATCTGCTGGTCGTAGGGCCCGGCCCCACCGCCCATCATGACCGTCACCAGCGGCTCCTTGATGTACTGAGAGAGGATCTGCTCCATCTCCCGCGCGAGCTGGGTCGGGGTCTTTCCGGTGGCGATCACGTCCTCGACCAGGGGGGTCGTGATCCGGCCGTCGGGCCGCACGCTCACGGTCTGAGAGACCTCGGGGTTGCGCCAGACGAAGATGTTGACACTGTCCCCCGCCCCGACGACGTATTCCCAGGTCGTGGGGTCGAACTCCAAAAACGCCGGATCCACCGGCGCCGGCGCCTGACACCCCGCGAGCCCCAGCGCCGCCACCGCCGCGAGGCCCCTCGCCACAAACCGGAAAGCGCTATCACCCTTCATTCTGGCTCTCCCTCTGTCTCGCGGGTCCCCGGAACCCGTCGCCAATCCTAACGCTGGATACTGAACGGCAAGTTGATGAACCACTAAGGACACGAAGGACACTAAGTGTCTAATTAAAAAGATCTAAATATCTTCACTTCGTGTTCTTTGTGTCCTTAGTGGTTCAATGTCCTTCGTGGCGCTTCCCCCTACCGCAGGTCGTACTTCCGGACCAGGTCATACAGGGTCGGCCGACTGACGCCAAGTATAT
>JALOLM010000166.1 GCA_025455985.1 Candidatus Nanopelagicales bacterium
GACCGGGTACCCCGCCTGAACCACGGGGGTGAAGATCTGCTCGTATGCGCGGGGATCGACCAGTGCGCCGGGGATGAAGGCGACGCCGGTTCGACGCGCCTGAGCGGGCAGCATCAGGATTCCCGTGTTCGTGCTACTGATCGTGACGGCCGGCGCTGCGGTCGGAACCGTGGTGGCGGGATAGGGAGCCAACCAGAAAGTCACTGCGGCCAGACCGATACCCGCTGCGGCGCCCGCCCAGCGGAACACCGCACGCACAACACCGGGCTTCGGCCGGGAGCCGAAGGACCACAGGCACAATCCCAGGCCCACGACGGCCACCACCACCAGGAGAATCAGATACGCCGGGTGACCCTCTGTGATCGCCGATCGGGACTTCGCAATAGCAGCCACGACGGCCGCCAGCATCGCCAAGCCGGCGTTCGGGCTCGCGTTCTCCGTGTCAGATGTGGTGGCCGAGGCCGAAGCCGCCTACCCCTTGGCGGAGTCCTGGGTGGTGGCCGGACACTCGCTGGGCGGTGCGGTGGCCTCGCGGCAGACCGACCAAGCGGCGGGATTGATCCTGCTGGGCGCGTACCCGATCGACGACATCAGTTCGGCCGACGTCCCAGTTCTAAGCGTCTCCGGCAGCAACGACCTGCTGTCGACGCCCGAGGACATCGAGGCCAGCCGCGAGAACCTGCCTGACGACACCGAGTTCGTCGTCATCGAAGGTGGCGTGCACGCGTTCTTCGGCGACTACGGCCCGCAGGCTGGTGATGGTCAGCCGACCACGACGCGCGAGCAGGCCCAGGAACAGACCCAGCAAGCCATGATCGACTTCCTCAACGCGCTTCCTGAGAGTTGATCGCCTCCCCAACGGCTTCCACGAGGCTCTCGCGCGCGTTGAGAAGTTGGTCGAGTGCGGGACCTTTCGCACGGCGGTAGGCGCGCGTCATCATCACCATGAGTTGGCCCTGTTCGGCCACGGCCACGGTGGCCCCCAGACTGGCCGGACCCGTCGAGGCCATCAGGGCTGCTGCGAACAGGCCACCGCGCCGGTAGCCCCACCAGCCGAGGGCGGTCCACATGGCCGGGAAGGCGATCATCGCAAACGCGGGCTTGAGGCTGGCCGCCGTTGCCGGGGCGACTCCGGTGAGGCTGATGGCGCGCAAACCCACCATGGGCAGCCCATTCACCGTGGCTCCGTAGGCGGCGAACGGCGCCAGCGCGAGCAGTCGGCCGGTGCGGTTGGCCAGCTGGCGGCTGGTAAGAGCCACCTGGGGAAGTTCGGACTCGCGAAGCCCCAGCAGTTCCAGGGCCGCCGAATGCGCCTGTAGCCGTCGGCGCACCAACTCCCGGGCGGCCGGCGGGGCCTGGCTGATCTGCTCGGCGGTGGTGGCCAGGTCGCTGTAGGACACGTCATCTCCTGTGCCCACAGCGTGTAGGTAGACCGTCGCTGCCGCCTCGAAGTCCTTGCGCTGGTCCCAGTCGGCGTATTCGGCGACGACGGCTCCCAGCCGCTCGGAGATCACCGCGGTGAGCGCCTTGACCGCTTCGTGGTTGGCCTCGGCCAGCGGCTGGTCGGACGGCAGTCCGGGCACCAACTCGCTCATACGCACCGGAGGTCCCACCTCGACCAGGCAGCGTCCGCGCAGCACCGAAATATCGAAGTAGTGCAGCCCCATCGGGACGATGCTGACATCGACGCCCCGAGCCCACGCGCCTAGCAGGATGCGGGCGGCGCCGGTCCGCAGGGGCGCCAGCCGCGGTTCGGCGATGCTCTCCCCCTCCGGATAGATGGCCAGCAGGTCCCCGTTCTCGAGGCCTTCAAAGGCGGCGTCGAACATCGAGGTGTTGTCCGCGGCCCCGCCGTGATCCTGCCTTCGGGACACCGGGATGGCGCCGACGGTGTTCATGATCTGCCGGGCCACCGGGATGCGCCAGATGATGTCGCGCGCCAGGAACCGTGGGAACCGCTTGCACCCTGCGATCACCGTGAGGATGTCGCCGAGCCCGCCGCCGTGATTGGCCAGAACCAGGGCTGGTCCGTGCGGTTCGGGTGCCATTCGGCGCACCTCCACCGAACGGAAAGCGGTGTCGGTCGCGGCCGCGACGAGCGCTTCGATCATGCGGTTCAACGTTCGACCTCCGGTAGTGCTGTTACGGCCCACAACGCGAGGGCGGTTGCGGTGAGCACGTGCCAAAGCGCGTGACCTTGGAACAGTGAATCAGGCTCGCACAGCGGTCCTCCGGTACGGCTCAGCGCGAAAACCACAGCCCCGATCGCCAGCGCCGCAAGACCCGCGTAAAGGGCCGTCGAGCGCACCCGCAGACCTCGGCGGTAGACCAATACCTCCGCGATCACCAAAGCGACCGCCGCGACCGCGGCCAGCAACGGGCTGATGCCGGGCAGGAAGGCGATCACGACCACCGCCACCGCAGTGAACCCCCACAAACCCCAGGTCCGCTGGAACCTCGGCAGTCCCAGCGCGTTCAGGTCGATGGCCAGGGCCGCCACCAGCGCGATGGCCAGACCGGCGTCGTGCAGCAATGGCTCGGGGCCGTAGGCGGGTCCGTGGTAATCAAGGCTGCCGAGGCCGGCTGTGACCAGGCCAATTGCGTAGGCCCAGACTTGTGGTCGCGCCACCACCTTGCGGGGGTTGTTGTGCCGCCGGGCCCACCAGAGCACGAACAGCGCCGCGACGATGTAGGCCGCCGACGAGGTGAACAGGACGGGCTGTCCCCACGTGTCGATACGGGTCTCACAGTCGCCGCTGCCGGGCAGATCCTCCACGCGCATCAGGCTAACGGGTTCGGCGGGGCGGCCGGTTTCAAGGCGAAGGTGCCCGGGCCGCGTCGGGGTGCCCGGGCCTGCGCTCGAGAGGGCCAACACCGCGCGCGAGCAGCGCCATTCCACGCCCAGCACCCACGCAGCCGCTAGCGTTGCGACAAGCCAGGCGAAAGGTGCGATCCGAATGACCACGTGGCAGCAGAATCCGGTGGATGCCGTACAGGTCCCGCAGACCGTCGGCCTGAGTCCCGAAGTGGCCTTCAACATCGTCGGCCAGGCAGGCCTTGCCCCCATGTTCCAGGCTCAGCAAATCCCCGGCCAGCCGTTGCCAGGAGTCGCGACCCAGTGGGGTCAGGCTCCCGCATCCTTCGCCGGACAGGCCCCGGTTCCCGGGCAGCCTGCCGCACAGGTGATCTCGCAGAATCCGATCGCTGGTGCCTGGGTTCCCCGAGGCTCGGTGGTCTACATGGAGTGGGCTCAGGTGACTGCCACCAAGACCAAGAGTTCGCCGGTTGGTTGGATCGTCGCAGCCGTCGTGGCTTTGGCTGTATTGGGCGGCCTGGCCTTCTTCCTGGTCAACGGTGGCGGCTCCGACCCCGACCCGTCGAAGTCGCCGAAGGCCACCCAGACCGTGACCGAGTCGGCCAGCCCCCGGCCCACCCAGACGATCACTGAAACATCGACGGCCACCGCAACCGCCACGGCGACTGCGACAGCCACGCAGACCTCCACCGAAACCTCCACAGTGACCGCCTCACCGATCCCGTGACAACGGGGCATGACATCGTGACTCAATGCCCGAACAACCGGTTTCTGTGCGTGATGCCACGAAGGTCTGGGCTTACGTCGGGCTGAACAGCTTCGGCGGGCCCGCCGGCCAGATCGCGGTCATGCACCGCGAGGTCGTCGACAATCGCAAGTGGATCAGTGAGCGCCGTTTCCTGCACGCTCTGAACTACTGCATGGTGCTTCCGGGTCCGGAGGCCCAGCAACTGGCCACCTACATCGGCTGGCTCATGAACGGCATCCGCGGTGGGCTGATCGCCGGCGTCCTGTTCGTCGTGCCGGGTTTCATCGTGATGATGGCGCTGTCGGCCATGTACGCGGTCTACGGACAGGTGAGTTGGGTGGCGGGTCTGCTGCTCGGTCTGCAGGCTGCCGTGCTCGCGCTGGTGGTGCAGGCATTGCTTCGCATGGCTGGACGCATGCTCAAAACCGGTGCCCTGAGGTGGGTGGCGGTCGCTGCGTTCGTGGCGTTGTTCTTCTTCGCGGTCCCGTTCCCGATCGTGATCATCGCAGCGGGCCTGGTGGGATGGTGGGCCGGTCGCGGTGGCGGTTCGATGCCGTCCGAGGGCACCGAACCCGTGCTGGATGAGCCGGCAGCGCTGCTGTCCGATGACGAGACGCTGGATCCAGGGCAGGCACGTCGCGCGCTCATCGCGGCCGCCTGTTGTTTGGTCCTCTGGCTGCTGCCGGTCGTGGCCTTGGTGGTCATGCTCGGCACCGACAGCACTTTCACGCAGGTGGCATTGCTCTTCTCCAAGACCGCGGTAGTCACCTTCGGCGGCGCCTATGCGATCCTCGCCTACGTCTCGCAGCAGGCCGTCGTCGAGTACGGCTGGATCACCGCGAGGGACATGACCACGGGCCTCGGTCTGGCCGAGACGACTCCCGGACCACTGATCATGGTGGTCCAGTTCGTCGGATTCCTCGCCGCCTACAACAACCCGGGCAGTCTGCCGCCGCTGGTGGCAGGAGTCATCGGGGCGGTGATCACGGTGTGGGTGACATTCGTGCCTTGCTTCATGTTCATCTTCGCGGGGGCGCCGTATGTCGACCGTCTGCGCCACAGCGTGGCCTTGCGCGATGCGTTGAGTGCCATCGGAGCAGCAGTCGTCGGAGTCATCGCGAACCTTGCGTTGTGGTTCGCGCTGTCCACTTTCTTCACCGTGCGGACCGTCGAATATGGTCCGCTGGTTCTGACCTTGCCTGAGTGGGGAACGCTGGATCCGTGGGCCGCGGGGATCGCCGCATTGGCGGGCCTGCTGGTGTTCCGGCTGGGCTGGCCGACGCTGCGCGTACTCGCGGTCTGCGCAGCCCTGGGCGGCGTGGTCTCGGTCTTCGCGTAACGACCCGTTGTCAACGCCATGCCGCGCCGATCGGGAGTACTCTGACCGCCATGGTGGAGATGTCACAGCCCGTCCACTGGGTCGACAAGGCGGGTCAACAGCAAGGACCGGAACCGCTCGAGGCGGTGGTTGCCCGCGTCAAGTCAGGCCAGTTGCCCGCCACAGCCCACGTCTGGTGGGAGGGGGCATCGGGATGGACACCGCTCAACCAGACCGGGGTGGATCTCGGCCTGCCACCGCCACCGTCGTCGGCGTCCGCGTCGCTGATGAGCGGGATGACAGACCAACAGCTCGACGACGAGTTCATCGACCTCGTGGGTCGCAGTTGGGATATGTACAAGGAGACGGAGTTCGCGACGTCCATCGACGAAGCGATGCTCGGCGGGGTGATCACCGCGCTGGTCGACTGCGGCTTCGTGCTCATCGACCTGGAGACGGCCAATGCCTGGGCCGGTACCGCCGGCAGCCACCGTCTGCGGTTCGAGGAGCCGGCCGACCACTCGCGGGTGAACGTATCCCTGCAACACCTGACCCCGGATCCGGCTGTGGCCAAGATGATCGGACACCGCGCGTCGGCGGTCATCGGCTACGGCCAGCGGGTGCCGGAGTTCGGCAAGGTCGGCAACGCGGTCAAGCAAGAGGTCCAAAGTGGCTTCATCGCCTCGCCGGAACCCGGCACGGTGACCTT
>JALOLM010000167.1 GCA_025455985.1 Candidatus Nanopelagicales bacterium
GGCTGCTCGGCGAGTTGCCTGCGCACCCGCGCCAACTGCTGGTCGATGGTCTCCACGCGCTGCGGCAATAGGCCCACCAGCCCGAGTTCCACCCGCTCCGCGTCGCTGAATGCGGACTGCTTGTTCAATCGCGGATCTGCCAGCAGCGCCTGGCCCCGCAGAGTTGTGGTCCGTTCCGGAAGTTCCTGCACCCTCCGGTTGTACCCCGGAAAGACCCGGCGTTGCCGCCTCAGGCAAGTGAGGCGAAGCGCGTGACGTCGCGGGTCGTCCCCATCACCAGGATCTCGTCGCCATAGGCCAAGTGGGTCTGCGAATCGGCGTGGGTGAACATGGGGTTGCCCTCGGGCTTCACCGCGATCACCGTGATCTTGTGCTCGGCCCGCAGGTGCGTCTGGCCGAGGGCGACGCCCACGATGAACTGCGGGGGCCGCGTCTTGGCGATCACCCAGTTCTCAGCCACGCGCATGTAGTCCAGCACCTCGCCGCTGACCAGGTGGGCGATCCGCTGCCCCATGTCGTGCTCGGGCTGGACCACCCGATGCGCGCCAACCCGCTCCAGGATCAGGGCGTGTTGCTTACTGAGCGCCTTCGACCAGATCCGCTCGATACCCAACTGCGAGAGGTTGGACGTGGCCAGAGTGCTCGCTTCCAGGTTGCCGGTGGCCACCACAGCGGTGTGGAAGTCGGCTGCTCCGAGTTCCTCCAGCGCGCCCAGGTCGGTTGCGTCCGCGACGACGATGTTGCTGAGCATCCCGGCCATCTTCTGCACCTGGGACTCGCTGGCGTCCACGGCCAGCACCTCGGTGCCGTTGCGCACCAGCTCGCGGGCCAACGCGATGCCGAAGCGTCCGAGCCCGATCACCAGGACCGGATCATTCTTCCTAGCCAACGATCATCCTCTCCTCCGGCAGACTATGGCGCTGCTGACGTTGGCGCAGCGCCAAGGCCGAGGCCACGGTCAGCGGGCCCACACGGCCGATGAACATCAATAGGACGATCACCGCCTGGGCATCCACGGGCAGGGATGGGGTGATGCCCACCGACAGCCCCACCGTGGCGAACGCCGAGATCGCCTCGAACAGCACGGCCTCGAACGGGAAGCGAGTCATCGACAGCAGCACGAACGTTGCCACCCCGAGCAGCCCCATGGCCAGCAACGTCAAGGAGACCGCCTGCCGCTGGTTGGCGGTGGGGATACGGCGGCGGCCCACGTTGACATGGGACTCGCCCCGCGCCTGCGACCACACCACGTAGACCAGCACGCCGAATGTGGTGACCTTGATACCACCGGCCGTGCCCGCGCTGCCGCCGCCGATGAACATGAGCAGGTCGGTGAAGAACAGCGACTCCGGGCGCATCTCCCCGATGTTGACGGCGTTGAAGCCGGCGGTGCGCGGCATGACTGCGGTGAAGAACGACAACGCCCCGCCCTCCACAAGACCGTAGTCACCGATCGTCAGGGGGTTGGTCATCTCCGAGATCCCGATGACGATCGTGCCGACCACCAGGAGAACGGTGGTCATGAACACCGTCACGCGGGTCAGCACCGACCAGGTACGTGGCGAGCGCCAACCGCGCAGCAGTTCGAACACCACAGGGAATCCGAGCCCTCCGATGATCACAGCAGCTGAGACCGTGATCAGGAAGAAGGGATCTGCGGCGAAGCCGACGAGGTTGTCGGAGTAGGTGCTGAAGCCGGCGTTGTTGAACGACGACACCGCATGGAACAACCCGTGGTACGCGGCTTCGGGCAACGATTCTGAGTGGCGGATCATGAGTTGGCCGGTCAGCAGAATCGCGACCACCGCCTCGGTCACAAGGCTGAACCTCGTCACCCGGATGATGACCCGCCGGACATCCCCGGCGCGCATCGCCTGGCTCTCGGTCTGCACGATCAGCCGGCTGCGCAATCCCAGGCGATGGGAGAGCAGCAAAGCGGCAAGTGTGGCCAGCGTCATGATCCCCAGACCGCCGACCTGGATCAGAAGCATGATCACGACCTGGCCGAATCCCGTCCAGTGGGTCCCGGTGTCGACCACGGCCAATCCGGTCACACATACTGCCGAAGTTGCGGTGAACAGCGCGTCCATTAGGGAGGTGTCGGCGTCCGCGGCGGTCGACCAGGGCAGCAGAAGCAGGATCGTCCCGACAGCGATGGCGCCGGCAAAAGCGAACGCCACAACCTGACCTGGATGGAGGTTGTGCCGCACTCGTCAGATTATGGGCCATCCGCAGTGGTAACGAGGGCTTGCGTCACCTTCGGGGGAAAGACAGAGGAAAGCTCAGAAGAACCCGGGGAGTCAGGGCCCGCCCCGCCTTTTGGTGACGATGTGACGCGTGAGGTGTCACATCGTCACCAAAAGCGCAAGCGCGTCGCTCAGAAGTACGCGGGAAGCACTGCCCCGCTGACCTGACTCATCTGTTCGATGGACAATTCGATGTCCCCGATCTGCAACAAATCCCCGAGGCCGGAGTCCACGACCCCGATCCGCTCACACGCGAACCTCCGCGCGCCACACATCTCGGTGAACCGCATCTCCTCCGAGCGCGGCACCACGACGATGGCGCGTGCCGCCGACTCAGAGAAGAGGAACGTGAAGGCGTCCACGCCGTCGGGCACCCAGGTTCGCGCGCCGATTCCGGCCCGCATAGCCATCTCCGCCAAGGCCAAGCCGACCCCACCATCGGCGACGTCGTGCGCGGCGGTGAGCATGCCGTCGCGGGAACCGGCGACCAGAATCTCGGCCAGCACCCGCTCAGCGTCCAGGTCCACCTGCGGCGGCATGCCGGTGAGCAGGCCCTGCAGCGTGGCCACTGCAGATCCGCCGAACTCCTCGCGGGTGTCGCCCAACAGGTAGATCAACTCCCCGTCCGGGCCCCAGGCGATCGGGGTGCGGCGCGCAACGTCGTCGAACACGCCCAGCACCCCGACCACCGGCGTCGGGTGAATGGCCGCGCCGCCGGTCTGGTTGTAGAAACTCACGTTGCCGCCGGTCACCGGGATCGCCAACTGCTGGCAGGCGTCAGCCAGACCGGTCACCGCGCGCTCGAACTGCCACATCACGGCCGGGTCCTCCGGCGAGCCGAAGTTGAGACAGTTGGTGACGGCCAGCGGCACCGCACCGGTGGCGGCCACGTTGCGGTAGGCCTCGGACAGCGCCAGTTGCGTGCCGCTATAAGGGTCGAGTTCGACGAAGCGCGCGTTGCAGTCGGTGGCGATGGCGATGCCGCGCCCGGATTCTTCGTCGATCCGGATAACGCCGGCGTCCTCTGGCTGGGCCAGAACGGTATTGCCGCGCACGTACCGGTCGTACTGGTCGGTGACCCACGCCTTGGAACTGTGATTGGGACTGCCCAGCAGCGCCAGCAGCGTCTCGCGCGGATCGGTGCGCTCGGGTTCGGTGGGGACGGCCTGACGCGGTGCCAACGCCGCGGGCTGCGCGAGCGGGCGGTTGTAGACCGGACCGTCATGGGCCACGGTGCGCGGCGGAACGTCCACGACGACCTCGTCGTGCCACTCGATGACCAGCCGGTCGCCTTCTGTCACCTCCCCGATGACGGTGGCGGTGACCCCCCACTTCTGGCAGATCGCCATGAATGCGTCGCGGTTGGCCGGGGTCACGACCGCACACATGCGTTCCTGCGACTCGCTCATCAGGATCTCTTCGGGGCTGAGCGTCGCGTCGCGAAGCGGCACCCGGTCCAGCCAGACGTGCATGCCGCCGTCACCGTTGGAGGCCATCTCCGAGGTGGCACAACTCAGTCCCGCGCCGCCGAGGTCCTGGATCCCCTCGATGAGGCCGGCTTTGAGCAATTCCAGCGTGCACTCGATGAGCAGTTTCTCCATGAACGGGTCGCCCACTTGCACGGCGGGACGCTTGCTCGGCCCCGTCTCATCGAAGCTTTCGCTGGCTAGCACCGACACCCCGCCGATACCGTCGCCGCCGGTCAATGCCCCGTACAGGACGACGAGGTTTCCGGCGCCGCGGGCGCTGCTCACGTGAATGTCCTCGTGGCGCATCGCTCCGACGCACAGGGCGTTGACCAGCGGGTTGGTCTGGTAGCAGGGATCGAACACGGTCTCCCCGCCGATGTTGGGCAGGCCCAGGCAGTTGCCGTAGCCACCGACGCCGGAGACCACGCCGTGCACCACGCGGGCGGTGTCCGGCTCATCGACGGCACCGAACCGCAGTTGGTCCATCACGGCCAGTGGACGCGCACCCATGCTCAGGATGTCGCGGACGATCCCGCCGACTCCGGTGGCAGCGCCTTGATACGGCTCGATGTAGCTCGGGTGGTTGTGGCTCTCGACCTTGAACGTCACCGCCCAGCCGTCACCGATGTCCACGACGCCGGCGTTCTCCCCGATCCCGACGAGTAGCGCCTCGGACTCCGGGGCCTTCTCACCGAACTGGCGCAGGTGGACCTTGCTCGACTTGTACGAGCAGTGCTCGCTCCACATGACCGAATACATGGCCAACTCGGAACTGGTGGGCCGGCGGCCGAGGATGTCGCGGATCCGCTGGTACTCCTCAGGCTTCAGCCCGAGGTCGGCGAAAGGTTGCGGGTGGTCTGGGGTCTGGGCGGCGTGCTCGACCGAATCCATGGGTTTGATTCTAGGTGGCGGCAGTGTTGGGGCAGGCGGCGCGTTGACCCCGCGGCTTTCGGTGACCGCGCTCCAGCAGCGCCGTGAACAGCCCCAAACCGTCGGTACCCGGCCCGGTCAGCGGATCGATCGCGTGCTCGGGGTGCGGCATAAGCCCCACCACGTTGCCGGCCGCGTTGGTGATGCCCGCAATATCGCGCCGGGAGCCGTTGGGGTTGCCGCCGATGTAGCGGAACACGACCCGGCCTTCCCCCTCGAGCCGGTCGAGGGTGGCTTCGTCGGCGATGTAACCGCCCTCGCCGTTCTTGACGGGTACGACGATTTCGGCGTTCGGGGCAAACCCCCGGGTCCAGGCGGTGTCCACGTTCTCCACCCGCAGACCCTGGTCGCGGCACACGAAGTGCAGGCTCTCGTTGCGCACCAACGCTCCGGGCAGCAGATGCGCCTCGCACAGGATCTGGAAGCCGTTGCAAATCCCCAGCACCGGCATCCCCCGCTCGGCAGCGTCGATGATCTCGCTCATCACCGGCGCGAACCGCGCGATGGCACCGCAGCGCAGGTAGTCGCCGTAGGAGAAACCCCCGGGCAGCACGACCGCGTCAACTCCGCGCAGATCGTGGTCCCCGTGCCAGAGCGCAACCGCTTCACCGCCGGCGTACCTCACCGCCCGGGCAGCATCGATGTCGTCCAGGGTCCCGGGAAAGGTGACAACTCCTACGCGCACACACTCACGGTACGACAGCCACCGAGCACGCGGCCTTGTGCACCACCGCGTGGCTCACCGAACCCAGCAATAACCCACGGAATCCGCCGAGGCCACGCGAGCCGACGACCAGCAGGGCGGCCTTCTCGCTGGCCTTCACCAACGACTTCACTGGGGAGCCCTTCATGACCTCCTGGCGGACCAAGACATCCGGGAAACGCTCGCGGAATCCGGCCATGGCCTCAGAGGTCTCGCGCAACTCGGCGTTGCCGTAGTCGCGGATCAGGACCTCGGGCTCATAACTGGGGACCTCCACCATCGACCAGGTGGGCGGGATCTCCCAGCTGTGCAACACGTGCAGCGCCATGCCCGAGTAACTGGCCTGCTCGAAGGCCCACTCCAGCGCCTTCAAGGAGTGCGGCGAGCCGTCGACGCCGACCACCATGTCGCGAGAATCTTCACGCAAGGCGCGTACGACGACGGTGGGGCACTTGGCGTGCGTGGCCACCTGACGCGAGACGCTGCCGAGCAGGAACCCGGTCAAACCTCCCGATCCGTGACTGCCCACGACGACCATGTTGGCGCCCTCGGAGTGCTTGACCAATGACGCCGGGGTGCGGCCCACCAGGACCTCCCCGATGGCGTTGGCCCCCACCTCGGCAGCGATCTTCAGCGCCTCGTCATTGGTGGTGTGCGCCTCTTGGCGCAGCTCATCGATCAGTTCTTGCTGCAGAGTAGAGGAAGCCCCGATACCGAGATCCGCGGACGGCATGCTCCACGTCGTGATCACCTCAAGAGTGCGTCCCCGGTCCTTTGCGGCCTTCGCAGCCCACATCAGTGCCAGTCGCGAACCCTCTGACCCATCGAAACCGACAATTATCGAACCGGACATGTCCACCCTCCGTCCTGATCACGGCCGGTGGTCCCCAGGCGAACTGCGCCTGACAGACGCATCGAGCCTCAGCCCTCACCTCCACTCTACGCCCGCAGCGACTCCCGCGAACAGGCCTCAGCAGGTCCACTCACCACCGGTGGAGACGAACCCGGTGGTCAGTGCGATGCGCCTGACCTTCCCCTTCTTCAGCACGAACTGAAGCGACGATCCGGGTTTGTCGACCACCCAAATGCGTCCGTTGGTGAAGATGTCCCGGCCGCGGAAGGATCCGCGCGGGAAGGCGCCGCGCACCGATGCCGCCGAAGAACCCAACTCGATGCCTCTGATCGTGCTCGACGGCTGGATCGCGATCAGCTTCCCCTGCCTGCTCCACAAAGCGCGGGCTTCGAACTCGGGCTTGAAATCGGTGTCCTCCCCGGGGCAGATCGCCAGGTTGGCCCCCATGGCCCCGGTCGCGAGAGCTTGCTCGACGGTCATCCGCAGCTTCACGGGCCCCAGCCCGGAGAAGGTGGCGGACTCGGATGTCGCGAGGGCTGGACCCGCCGCGGCGACAGAAAGGGCAACCGACGCAGCGAGGATCTTCATGCCCCGAGGCTAGACCCGTCCGCCGAGAACCTCCAGCCCCTGCTGCCTGCACGGGTGGCTTCTGCGGATTTCAGGCCAGCAGTGGCCCGCGTGCTCTCGCTGAAAGTGGGCACCGGGACCCTCGCGGTGCCAGGTTTCGGCGGCCAATAGCGGGCATTTGGGGTGATTGGGGCGCCTTCGCCGCACGAAGATGGCAGTTTCCTGAATCAAGCATCGTTGCGTGCCACTTTCGGCGGTGACCCTCGGCGACTGTCGGCCGCGGGGAGAGCGCCGGTGGCCGCGACATCACCGGGGCGTGGGCGGCGGCAGCACCACATAGCGATGCGGGCCCACCCCCGGCTTGACCCAATCGGGTCCGACGACCTGCCAGCCGGCCCGCTCGTACAGCCCGAGCGCCGCCACCCTCGCGTCGGCCCAGAACCCACCGGCCCCCGCCTGCCGGGCAGCGGTCACGGCCGCGTGCAGCAGCATCGAGCCCACCCCACCGCGATGGTCGGGCAGAACCGCCATCGAACGGATCTGCCACTGCGGCGCCACCAGCACCATCCACTGCGGGTGTTCCCACACCGACGGTCCCACTGAGCAGGCACCGATCACCTCACCGTCGACCTCGGCGGCGAAATGTAGCCAGTCGGCAGGATGCGGACGGTCGGAAGGCAGGGGCCCATCAGGTCGCAGCACGCGCTGCTGCACCGGCCAGACCTCCTCGCGCGATGCCGGGCGGACGTGGACCATGGGCCCACAGTAGTTTCAGCACATGGCATACAAAGACGTGATGCGCTGGCTCGGTCATCAGAAGTGGTTCGCGTGGACCGCCGCCCGGCTCGCCCCGCTCGACGCGAAGGTCGTCAAGAAGACCAAGGGCAAGTTCGGTCTGCTGGGCGACTACGGCCTCCCCCAGTGCCTGCTGACGACAACTGGTCGCAAGTCCGGCCAGCAGCGCACAGTCACGCTGCTCTATGGCACCCGCGCCCCGGACGAGTACGTGCTGATCGGCTCCAACTTCGGGCAGAAGCACCACCCCGCGTGGGCTTTGAACCTGGAGGCCAACCCCGACTGCGTCTTCAGCGTGGATGACAACCCCCGCGAGATGACTGCGCGCATGGTCACCGACGAGCCCGAACGCGAGCAGATCTGGCAGTTGATGTACGAGGTGTGGCCCGCCTACAACGCCTACCGCGGGCGCGCGGGCCGCGAGATCAAGGTGTTCGTCATCACCCCGAAGGTCTGAGCCTGCCGGTGAACTGACTGCTCAGACGTTCGCCACGATCAGGCTGGCACCACCGAGGCCAGCCACCACGAGGACCGCGATTCTGGCGGCTCCAGCCGGTATCCGACCCGCGGCCATCATGCCGCCCGCCGTGCCGGCAGCCAGAGCTGCGACCATCCACCAAGCGGGCGCGAGGAAACCGATGACCATTGCGGTGACGATGTTCTGAATCAGGAAGAAGAACTGCAGTGTGGCCCGCGACTGCGCAGGGCCCCAGCCTGCGTTCGCGGCGTACATGCCCATGGGTGGACCACCCACCCCGCCCACCACGTTGAGCACGGCGCTGGAGACGCCCGCGGCGATGGCACCGGGAATCCCGCGCAATCCTGACCAGGAGGCGCCACGGGCCAGCAGAACGACGCCGAGAATCACGGCGAAACCAGCGAAGATAGCCACGATTGAGGCGTCCACCCCCGACAGCACGAGCGCAACGACCGGGGTGGCAAGCAGGGTCGGCACCAGCAAGACGGAAGCATCTTTGAACCGCACCTCGCGCCACTGAGAAGCCAGCGGCAACAGTGAGGCCAGGATCGCCAGGACGACCACCATTGCGACACCATCGCGGGGTCCATAGAGGGCCAGCAAGGCAGGTGCGGCGATCAGGGAGAACCCCAGACCCGTGACGCTCTGGGCCACAGCGCCGGCGACAATCGCCACCGCTGCGAGGACCACCAGCAGTTCCACGCGCGTCACCCTCCACGAGACAGCCCCCGGCATGTGGTGCCCGGCTCCCCCCTCGCCGAGCCGGGCAGTATCGGCATACCCCCCAGGGGTGCTCGACAAACCCGCTCAGGGCCGGGTCACTGTACGGACAATGTATGGTTCTCGATCACCGGGTTGGCCAGCAGCGTCTCGGCGAGATGCTCGAGTTCGACCATCCGGTCCTCGGTCAGTTGCCCTTCGACCTCGATCTCGAAGCGCTTGCCCTGCCGGACGGAGACGACTCCGTCCACCCCAAGGCGGCCCATCGCGGCCTGCACGGCCTGGCCCTGCGGATCGAGCAGTTCGGCTTTGGGCATCACTTCGACGATGATTCTCGGCACGCGTCCAGCCTAAGCGGTCCCGATGGCGCCGTCGGCCACTGCCTTGGCGAACTCCATGTGGTCGCCCTCGACGACGTCGGCGTATCGCAGCGCGTAACGTGCGACTGCTTTCACGAACGAGTCGGAGTGGCCCAGATACGAGTCGATCGCGATGCGGTCGCCGGTGACAGCGTGCGAGCGCGCCAGGGTGAAGCCGCACAACCGCGCGAACCGGGGCAGACTGTCCGGGGTCATCCGCCGGTACGCGGCCACGACCGGTCGCAACTGGCTGACGTAGAAGTCGCGGTCCTTCCACCGACTGAAGCCCAGCAGCGGATCGGGTTCGGACTGGATCAGTCCTTGGCCGATCGCCACCCGGCGGGCCTGATTGCCGCGGTGGCGGAACTCGGGCAACACGTAGGGCTGCAGCACCGACGGGCGCGACTCCTTGACCTGCAGCGCAACCCGCTCATGCTGGCGGGTCCCCTGCAACAGCAGCACGAAGGACCGCAGTCCGACATCGGAGACCCCGCGCACCAGCATGGCCACATCTGCGATCCGGTACTCACTGAGCATCTGCTGGATCTCCGCGGAGACCGATGACCAGTAGCCGCTCATGACCGCGGTGATGCCGTTGTGGACCTCGGCGGCCTCAGCGTCCGTGAGCCAATCGGTCAAGGCATGGATGGGTGCCTCGTGCCGCAGCAGCGGTGTTGAGTCGCTCTCGTCGAACATGTTCGCGTAGAGCATCGACTCGTCGGTGAAGGCGAGGTCGCGCTGACGTTTGGAGTCCTTGTCGACCGCCCTGGCCACCTCAGCGTCCGGGATGGGTGCGAACCAAAGGTGTAACCGGTCCTGGCCGGCTGCCCATGCCATCCCCCGGCGATAACCGTCGACCGCCGAGCGGGCCACTGCCCGCTGGTCCTTGGCCGCGACGCCCAGCGAGCGCGAGGCCATGACCATGCTCGCGGCCATGCGCTTGACGTCCCACTCCCAGGGCGCCCGCAGCGTCTCG
>JALOLM010000168.1 GCA_025455985.1 Candidatus Nanopelagicales bacterium
GGCCCTGGCCTAAGGCCGCGGCCCCCCGCCCGGCCCAGACCAGTCTCACCGGCCCGAAGCACCCACCCCGCGGGTCCGAGCCACTCAGCCCGGACAAGATTGCGCAACCGCCTCTGAGGTGGCAGATCGTCACCGAAAGACGGTGAAGTGAGTCGGAGCGGGTGGCCGGGTCCGTCGCCGACCTTCGGCCGGCTCCTCCCGATCCCGGCAGTCCAGCTGCAATCCAATGAGAAAGCCCCCAAGCGTGGGGGCTTTCTCATTGGAGCGGGTGACCGGGATCGAACCGGCACCATCAGCTTGGAAGGCTGAGGCTCTACCATTGAGCTACACCCGCAGGACTTTCAGATTACTACGGGTGGCACGGGGCGTAGCGTAGTGGCTAGCGCGCTTGCTTTGGGAGCAAGAGATCGTGGGTTCGAGTCCCGCCGCCCCGACGCTGCAACCCCGTATCGGATGCTCCGGTGTGCCGGAACGTACGATGAGCACTGTCCGTCGGGCGTGTCGCCCACCCCTATGAGGAGTACGAGTCCAGCGTGAAGAGCACCGTCGAGAACCTGTCCGAGACCCGCGTGAAGCTCATGGTGGAGATCCCCTTCGGGGATCTTGAGGACTCGATCAAGCAGGCGTACCGCAGCATCGCCTCGAGCGTCAATGTCCCCGGTTTCCGTCGCGGCAAGGTGCCGGCACGCATCATCGATCAGCGCTTCGGGCGAGGTGTGGTACTCGAAGAGGTCGTCAACAAAGAGGTGCCGAAGGCCTATGACGACGCAGTGCGCGAGAACGAGTTGCGGCCGCTGGGCCAGCCGGATGTCGAGGTCACCCAGATCGAGGACGGCGAGTTGATCGCTTTCACCGCCGAGGTGGATGTGACCCCCGAGTTCGACCTTCCGGACTTCGACGGGATCGAGGTTGAGGTCAGCGACTCCGTGGTGTCCGACGAGGACGTGGAGGAGCAGGTCGAGCAACTGCGCAAGCGGTTCGCCACGGTGACCCCGGTGGAGCGGGCCGCCCAGGAAGGCGACCTGGTCCTTGTGGACGTCAGCGGCGAGCTCGACGGCGAGCAGGTCGAGGACTTCGCCGGTGCTGCGCTGACTTTTGAGGTCGGTGCGGAAGGGGTCATCGACGGTTTCGCCGAAGCGGTGACCGGTGCTTCCGACGGGGACACGGTCACCTTCGAGCACACCCCGGACGAAGGCCCGTACGAGGGCAAGAGCGTCACGATCACCGTCGAGGTGAAGGGCGTCCGGGAGCGCACGTTGCCCGACGCCGATGACGAGTTCGCGCAGTTGGCCAGCGAGTTCGACACCATGGACGAACTGCGCGAGGACATCAAGGTCAAGCTGCAGGGCAACCGTCTCGTCGAGCAGGGCTACGAGGCCCGCGAGAAGGTCGCGGAGAAGCTGCTCGAGCTCGTCGACTTCCCTCTGCCTGAGGCGTTCCTCGCAGCCCAGATCCAGGAGCACTTCCACGACGGCCACGGCGACGACGAGCACCGCGCCGAGGTGGAGGAGAACACCCGCACCTCGCTGAAGACCCAGCTCATCCTGGACAAGATCGCCGACTCCGAGAAGCTCGGTGTCGATCAGGCCGAGTTGATCCAGTGGCTGGTGCAGCAGGCCCCGCGCTACGGGATGTCGGCCGACCAGTTCGCCAGCGCCTTGGCCGAGGCCAACCAGGTGGGCACGGCGATGGCAGACGTACGTCGCGGCAAGGCGCTGGCATTGGTCCTGCAGCGCGCGAAGGTCACCGATGCCTCCGGCAACGTTGTGGATCTCACGAAGCTGGACGAATCGGCTGAGGTCGTTGAAGAGGCTGAAGAGATCGTCGAGGAGGCAGAGGCCCTCGAGGAGGCTGAAGAGATCGTCGAGGAGGCAGAGGCCCTCGAGGAGGCCGAGGAAATCGTCGACGAGGCAGCTGACGCCGAGAAGTAGTCCACTCACCACGCCAACAGCGAACAAAGCCCTTCTCCGGAATGGCCATGTCGTGGGTCGGCGTTAGGGTCGATACGACACAACAACTCACGTGGAGGCAGTCGCAGTGAACGACCTCACCCCCCAGGCCGCAGGGTCCCAGCCGGGACCCATGGGCTACGACGACTCGGTGTTCCAACGCCTGCTCAAGGAGCGCATCATCTTTTTGGGCTCGCCGGTGGAAGACACCGTGGCAAACCTGATCTGTGCCCAGATGCTCCTGCTGGCCGCCGAGGATCCCGACCGCGACATCTACCTCTACATCAACTCGCCCGGTGGGTCCATCTCAGCGGGTATGGCCATCTACGACACCATGCAGTTCGTGCGCAACGACGTCGCCACGGTCGCCATGGGACTCGCGGCGTCCATGGGGCAGTTCTTGCTCAGCTCGGGCGCTCCCGGCAAACGGTATAGCCTGCCGCACGCGCGGATCATGATGCACCAGCCCTCAGGTGGCATCGGCGGTACTGCCTCCGACATCAAGATCCAAGCCGAGCAGATGCTCTACATCAAGAAGCAGATGGCCCGACTGATCGCCGAACAGACCGGCCAGACCATGGAACAGATCGAGTCCGACTCCGATCGGGACCGCTGGTTCTCCGCCGATGAGGCCAAAGAGTACGGATTCATCGACCACGTGGTGCAGCGCGCTGCCGACGTGACCGGAAGCGGAGGGACCGCCTGATGGACGCCCGATCGATGCTCAACCCGCAGAGCCGTTACGTCCTGCCGGAGTTCCGGGAGCGTACCTCTACCGGGGAACGCATTCACAACCCGTACACGAAGTTGTTCGAGGAGCGCATCATCTTCCTCGGCGTGCAGATCGACGACGCGTCGGCCGACGATGTGATGGCACAGCTGCTGTGTCTGGAGTCGATGGATCCCGAGCGCGACATTCAGATCTACATCAACTCCCCGGGTGGTTCCTACACCGCCATGACCGCGATCTACGACACGATGCAATTCGTCAAGCCGCAGGTCCAGACCGTCTGCCTGGGCCAAGCGGCTTCAGCTGCAGCTGTCTTGCTGGCCGCCGGTGCTCCGGGAAAACGGTTCGCATTGCCGCACGCCCGAATCCTGATCCACCAGCCGTACACAGAAGGTGGCGGCCAGGGTTCGGACATCGAGATCCAGGCGAACGAGATTCTGCGCATGCGCACGGAGATGGAAGGCATCCTCGCGTTGCACACAGGACGCAGCGTCGAGGACATCCAGCACGACATCGAGCGTGACAAGATCCTCACGGCCCCCGCCGCCAAGGAATACGGCGTGGTCGACCAGGTTATCTCCTCGCGCAAGGCCGGCTGAGCCGACAACTGCGGTGAGGAAGTGCGCGCCACGCGGCGCGTTCCCGGCGGACTCGGGGTACCGTCGATAGAGGAGTTCGAAGAATCCGCGGAAGGGACGACTGGTGGCGCGCATCGGCGAGGGGGCGGATCTGCTCAAGTGCTCTTTCTGTGGGAAGAGTCAAAAGCAGGTGAAGAAACTGATCGCCGGTCCGGGCGTTTACATCTGCGACGAGTGCATCGACCTGTGCAACGAGATCATCGAAGAGGAACTGCAGGAGACCGCTGATCTGCAGTTGGGTGACCTGCCCAAACCGCGCGAGATGTTCGAGTTCCTCGAGCAGTACGTGGTGGGGCAGCAGACGGCCAAGAAGTCGCTGGCTGTTGCGGTCTACAACCACTACAAGCGTGTGCAGGCCGGTAGTACGGTCGGCCGACGCGACGATGGCGTGGAACTGGCGAAGTCCAATATCCTGTTGCTCGGCCCGACGGGCTCGGGTAAGACTCTGCTGGCGCAGACGCTGGCGCGGATGCTGAACGTCCCGTTCGCCATCGCGGATGCCACCGCGCTCACCGAGGCCGGTTACGTCGGTGAGGACGTCGAGAACATCCTGCTCAAGTTGATCCAGGCCGCCGACTACGACGTCAAGAAGGCCGAAACCGGCATCATCTACATCGACGAGATCGACAAGGTGGCGCGCAAGAGTGAGAACCCTTCGATCACGCGCGACGTCTCCGGTGAGGGTGTCCAGCAGGCGCTGCTGAAGATTCTGGAGGGAACCCAGGCCTCCGTCCCACCGCAGGGTGGCCGCAAGCACCCCCACCAGGAGTTCATCCAGATCGACACGACGAACGTGTTGTTCATCGTGGGCGGGGCGTTCGCGGGCCTGGACAAGATCATCGAGGCGCGGATCGGCAAGAAGTCCCTTGGCTTCACGGCCGAGATCGTGGAGAACACCAACCCCGGTGATGTGTTCAGCGAGGTGCTGCCCGAGGATCTGCTGAAGTTCGGGATGATCCCGGAGTTCATCGGCCGGCTGCCCGTGTTCACGTCGGTCACCCAACTGGACCGGGAGGCACTGATCAAGGTGCTCACCGAGCCCAAGAACGCCTTGACCCGGCAGTACCAGCGCCTGTTCGAACTCGACGGTGTGGAGTTGGAGTTCGAGGACGAGGCACTCGCGGCGATCGCCGACCAGGGGTTGTTGCGGGGGACCGGTGCCCGTGGTTTGCGTGCCATCCTCGAAGAAGTCCTGCTCAACGTGATGTACGACGTGCCCAGCCGTGATGACGTCGCTACCGTCAAGATCACTCGCGCGGTGGTCGAGGACAACGTGAACCCGACGCTGGTTCCGCGCAAGCCGAACCGCCGGGAGCGCGGCGAGAAGACTGCGTGACCGTAGCGGTCATCTTCATCAGTACCCGCACGGCCGAGGACGATCCGGGCTACGCGAATGCTGCGGCCAGGATGGAGAATCTGGCGGCAGCCCAGCCGGGCTTTCTCGGCATCGATTCCGTGCGTGACGCATCGGGCCAGGGCATCACGGTGTCTTATTGGTCAGATGACGCAGCGGCGCGGGCCTGGAAGCAGGTTGCCGAGCACCTTGAGGCGCAGCGCCTCGGCCGGGAGGTCTGGTACTCGCAGTACCGGGTCATCGTGGCCGAGGTAACCCGGGAGTACCGAGGACCTCAGTAGGAGCAGTCCTTGGCGCCGCGCTGCCACATCAGGCCCGCGTACTGTTCGCTCGGCGGGCCACTTGTGTTGGCTCCCGAGGCCCAGTAGTTGACCACTGCGGACCCGTTGGCGGCCACATTGACCGAGTAGTACACCGTGTTGCCGTAGGAATTGGCCGAGTAGTCCACCCGCCAAGCGCCGTCGGCCTTCTGCTCGGCGTAGAGCAACTGGGTGATGTTGGCGACGGACTTGATGTCGGAACCGCTGTTCGGCGTCAGGCGGCAGTACCACTGCGTGCCGCTCTCGAAGAAGCCGTACCGTTGCTCCACCTGGCAGTAGGGCCAGCCGCGCGGGTCCGCGCAGTCGGACAGCGTGGAGTCAGCGAAGTATCCCTTGATCGCGTCGTAGGCCACCTGCCCGGAACGATCGGCGCCGGGGGCGGCGAACAGTGGCTGCGTCCCCGGTCCCGGTGCCGGATTTGGGCCCGGTCCGGGTGCAGGCGGGGGCATGGGGTTGACGGAGTTGCCAGCCACAGTTGCGTTGAAGCTCTTGTTCTTGCCGCCGACCTTGGCCTTGATCTTGGCCTTGACGCCACTGAGCGCTGCGAGGGCCTGGCCAGACCTTGCCCTTGCGCTGGAGCGGGTAGCGGGCGCCAGCGGCGATGAGGGTGGCCTTGGTGGGGCGCTTGCCAGGGATCTTGACGATCACCCGGTCGCCCTTGGTGGTCGCGCTCGGCGCGGCGCTCAGAGTTCCTGCTGTGGCGGGTGCGGTGACCAGGCCGAGGGTAAGGGCGACAGCGGCCA
Source organism: Candidatus Nanopelagicales bacterium (assembly GCA_025455985.1). Taxonomy (GTDB): domain Bacteria; phylum Actinomycetota; class Actinomycetes; order S36-B12; family UBA10799; genus JADKAV01. The sequence continues at coordinate 5,735 of JALOLM010000168.1, forward strand.
GGCAACTGACCA
>JALOLM010000472.1 GCA_025455985.1 Candidatus Nanopelagicales bacterium
CGGCGACGCCGCTGACCGCCCTGCTGCTCGGGGAGATCCTGGCCGGGACCGACCTGCCTGCCGGCATGTGGTCGGTGCTGCCGCTGGACAACGAGCAGACGGCGCGGTTGGTCGCCGACCCCCGGCTGCCCGTGGTGTCCTTCACCGGGTCGGAGACCGTCGGGTACTCCATCCAGTCCAGTCAGCCGACCAAGCACGTGGTCCTCGAACTCGGGGGCAACGCGGCGGCGGTGGTCATGCCGGACTGGTCCAGCGACGCCGACCTCGACTGGGCCGCCACGCGGATCGCCACGTTCGGCAACTACCAGGCCGGGCAGTCCTGCATCTCGGTGCAGCGGGTGTTCGTCGACGAGACCCTGTACGACCGCTTCGTGCCGCTGCTGGTGGACAAGATGAACGCCTTGCGGACCGGGCCCCCCACCGAGGAGGGCGTGGTCGTGGGCCCCGTCATCAACGAGGCCGCCGCCGAGCGCATCGGCTCGTGGGTCGAGGATGCGGTCGCGTCCGGGGCGCAGGTGCTGGCAGGTGGGACCCGTGAGGGCACGACCATCGCCCCGACCCTGCTGGCCAACGCCCCGGCAGAGGCGAAGGTCTCCTGCGAGGAGGTCTTCGGACCGGTCATGACGGTTGCGCCGGTGTCCGGCGTGGATGGTGCGCTGGCAGCGGTCAACGACTCCCGGTTCGGCCTGCAGGCAGGACTGTTCACCCACGACGTGCAGGTGGCTTTCCGGGCGCACCGGGAGTTGCTCGTGGGCGGTGTGGTCATCGGTGATGTCCCGTCCTTCCGCGCCGACCAGATGCCCTACGGGGGCGTGAAGTCGTCCGGGCTGGGTCGCGAGGGGCTGCGTTCTGCGATGACCGACTTCACCCACGACCGGGTGATGGTGCTCACCGGCCTCGATCTGTAGGAAGCCGCTGCGGCGCACTCGGCGAGTCGACACGGCTGCCGCATCACCCGGGTTGGGTGACGGTTCGGAGCCCATGGGTGGCAGCCTGTGTGTGGGGGTCACGGAGAGCCGGTGGCGTAGTGTCTCCCAAGGCGACGTGAGGAGATGGCATGAAGCGGTGGGGACCCCTTGTGGCGTTGGCCATCGCGCAGTTCGTGATGGTTCTCGATCAGTCGGTGATGAACGTCTCCATCACAGCCCTCGTCGAGGACTTCGACACCACGGTCACCACCATCCAGGCGATCATCACGCTCTACTGCTTGGTGATGGCGATGTTCATGCTCACCGGCGCGAAGATCGGGGACATCATCGGCCGTCGTCGGGCCTTCATCGTCGGGCTGGTGATCTACGCCGTCGGCTCCACCGTGACGGCCTTTGCGCCGACTGTGCTGATCCTCGCGCTCGGCTGGTCGGTCCTCGAAGGACTTGGCGCCGCCCTCGTGATGCCCGCTCTCGCGGCGCTCATCGCCGGCAACTTCGAGGGCGCCCCGCGGAAGGCCGCCTATGCAGTGATCGGCGGAGTGGCCGGCGCCGGGATCGCAATCGGGCCCATCCTCGGCGGCTGGGCCACGACGACGTACACCTGGCGGATCGTCTTCATCTTCGAGGTGGTCCTCGTGGTGATCATCCTGCTGATGACCCGACTGCTGGGCGACGCGGTCCGAGAAGGGGCAGCGCCGAAGGGATGGTTGGCACCCAAGGACTCCCCGGTGACACCGTTCGGCTTCTCACTGACCCCGTTTGTGGTACTGGGCGGCGCGCTGCTGCTCTGGGGGTTCGTCTCCTGGCAGCACCACCGGGAGGACTCCGGGACCGATCCCCTAGTCCACATGAGCCTGCTGAAGGTTCCGCCTCTGCGCTCCGGGCTAGTGGGGTTGTTCACGCAGAACCTCATCCTGATGGGCGTGTTCTTCATTGTGCCTCTCTACCTGCAACTGGTCCTCGGCCTCGATGCACTGCAGACCGGCCTGAAGATGCTGCCGGTGTCCATCGCCATGCTCCTCGCATCGGCCATGGGTTCCCGACTGTCGAGTCGGTTCTCGGTGCGCGGGATCGTGCGCTCGGGGCTGCTGCTCGCTTCCGTGGCGATCGTGATGCTGCTGGCCACGATCGAGCCGACGCTGGACGATTCTGCCTTCGCCTGGTCAATGGCCGTTCTCGGCGTCGGAATGGGCTTGATCGTCTCCCAGTTGGGAAACGTGGTGCAGTCGTCGGTCGATGCATCCGGCCGGGGGGAGGCTGGTGGGCTGCAGTACACCGGTCAACAACTGGGTTCGTCGCTGGGCGTCGCGTTGATCGGCGCCGTTGTCCTGTCGGGGCTGACCGCCGGGTTCGTCAAGAACGTCCAGGAGGACGACCGGATCACCGAGGCGGTCGCCGAGCAGGTGGGAGTTGCTGCGGGCACCGGACTGGACTTCGTCTCCTCCGATCAGATCGCAGAGGCTGCGGCGAGTGCCGGCATCGACCAACAGGAGACCGATGCGATCGTGGCGGGGTACGAGGACGCACAGTTGCAGTCGTTGAAGGTCGGTCTGTTGGCCACCGGGGTCCTCGCGCTGCTCTCGCTCACCTCGACCCGGCAGTTGCCGAGCACCGTTGCCTCGCCGACGTCGGAACCCGTCGCTGCGTGATGTCGCCCTGGATGAGTCCCTTGGGTGAGCATGGGCGCATTACCCATCCCACGCTTGGAGAGCGCCGGACCTGAGGCAAGGCGGCCCGTCGCAGGCAGTGAGCCCGGGTGTTCAACGCGGCGACTCATACCGGAGGGCTCACTGACCTGGCACCCGACATGCCCGCGAACCCCGCAAACACCATCACCTACACGCTGAATCTCACCAACCGCATCGGGGTCAGCGGGTCCGCCTGGCCCTCGGGTCACACAGCCGTAATCCACTTCACCGCGACCGACGGTTCGGCTCGAGCGTCTCCGAGGCCAGTACGTGGGCCATCTTCAGCTGCAGCGACCGGTTCGCGCGGTCCAGGTGAACTGGCCGCACCACGCTTCTCCACAACAGCGCGCCCGGAGGGATTCGAACCCCCAACCAACCGGGTAGAAACCGGTTGCTCTATCCGTTGAGCTACGGGCGCATGGGTCGTTCGCCTGTCGCAGCGAACGCGTCAATTCTAGCGGGGTGGCTACCCGCTGAGGTTCGCGTGTAGTTCGAGCTTTGGCGGCTCGCGTGCTCCGCATGATCGCCCGTG
>JALOLM010000169.1 GCA_025455985.1 Candidatus Nanopelagicales bacterium
CGACGACATCGAGGAGTACCTGCACCTCTACCTGTCGAACCGCGGGGTGCTGATCACGCCTTTCCACAACATGGCGCTCATGTGCCCGGACACCACCGCCGCCGACGTGGACCTGCACAGCGTCCTGTTCGACGAGGCGGTCGCGCAGATCGTTTAGGTGACCCGGATTATCGGTCGCCCGCCGCCTCGTCGATGGCCTCGATGAGCCGGCGCTGTTCGCGTTCGATGTACCCGCCCTGGCGGTAGTTGCGGATCAGGTCGTCCACGAATTCCACGGGGTCGTCGCCCACGATCTGGCGGATGGGGGTCCCGTCAGCCGCCGCCCGCTCGAACAGGTCCGCGACATCCTCGAACAGTGAGTTGGCACTGTCGGCGTCGAGCGCGCCGAAGTACATGAGGTACCGCTGGATGCCCTCCACAGCAGTGCGGTAGTCGGGCGGGAGCTGATGCACTCGGGCTCGGTACTGCCGCCAGCGGCGCTTGTCCCCGACGAGTTTGGTGACGAGGTTAGGCATGAGTGTCTCCTTTGTGAAGCTGTTCCAATCGTTCCGCGAGGAAGCTCCACGTCCTCCAGAACTCCGACAGATAGTCAGTGCCTGCGCTGTTGAGGGTGTAGACCTTGCGCGGCGGCCCCTTCTGCGACGGGACTTTCTCCACGTCAACCAGTCCGCGCTGCTCGATCCTGATCAGCAATGCATAGACCGTGCCCTCCGCGATATCGGAGAATCCCTGCTCCCGCAGCCAGGCGGTGATCTCGTACCCGTAGGCGGAGCGGCCTGCCAAGAACGCCAGAACGATGCCTTCCAGGGTTCCCTTGAGCATCTCGGTCAACTGCTTGCCCACGGATTCTCCTACCACTACTCAGTATCACTGACTACTAGTACACAGTAACACTGAATACTGGAGGGTGCTGCACACTGTGTCGCGGGTTCCACAGCGGAAAGTGGGCACCGACGGCCCGCCTCTGCCACCTTTCGGAGGGCGGAATCACCCCATATGCGGCAAGTCGGGCGTGTTTGCCGCACAAAGATGGCAGATTCCGGAATTGGGGGTCGGGTCGTGCCACCTTCGTGCGGCGACACCCGGCAGCCAAGAAAGCAGGTAGGACTCAGGTGACACGGCCGGCAGCGGCCACACCCCGGTACGTGCCGGATGCCACCAGCTCCCGCAGCCGGTCGAACCCGTCCCACACCTCGGTGTAACTGGTGGGCAACGGCGAGATGGCCAGCCGGATACCGTTCGGTTCGCGGTAGTCGGGGATGGTCTTGGTCAGCGTCCGCATTGCCGCGGCGATCTGTTTGGCATCGGCGTGGGCGATCGTGATGTGACCGCCGCGTTGATCGGGGTCGCGCGGTGTCAGAAGTGAGAAGCCCAGGGGTGCGAGCCAGGCGTCGTACAGGTCGATCATCAACGAGGTTCCCCGCTGGGCCTTGGCGCTGATGGCGGCCATCCCGGCTTCGGCGATCATCCGGTGCGCGACCTGTACGGCACGCAGACCGATGACGGGGGGAGTGGCGATCTGGAAACGCCTGATGCCCTCTGCGGGCTCGAAGACCGGACCCATGGCGAACTGGTCGCGGTTCGCGAACCACCCTTGGATCGGTACCTGCAACTCGTGTTGAACCGCGGCGTTGACGTAGAGCCAGGCCGGTGCGCCGGGGCCCGAGTTGCCGTACTTGTAGGTGCAGCCGACCGCGAGATCCACTCCCCATTGGTCGAATTGCAGGTCCACGCTGCCTGCAGCGTGGGAGGCGTCCCACACGACCAGTCCGCCCCGGTCGCGGACGAGTTCAGTGATACCCGGCACGTCTTGGCGCGCCCCGGACCGGTACTGCACCACCTGCAGGGTCACCAGTGCCACGTCGTCAAGGTGTTTCTTGAGCGCCGCGACGCTGATCTGTTCACAGTCCGAACCGATGGGCACCCCGCCTGTGCCGTCGTTGTCGAGAACCACAAGTTCCAGATCCAGCGCGCGGGCGATCCCGGCCAGGATGTAGCGGTCGGTCGGGAAGTTGGCGGCGTCGATCACGACCCGGCGTCGACCGGGCCGGGCGGCGATCGCGGCCATGCACAACTGGTAGAAGTTGGCCGACGTGGTGTCCTGGACCAAGGTCTGTCCCGCCGCCGCCCCGAGCGTCGAGCGGCCCAGCAGGTCCCCGGTGGTCTGCGCCTCGTCGATCCAATGGGACCAGCCGTCGACCAGTTCGCCGCCCCACTCCTGGGTCAACAGCTCCGTGACCGCGGCCACGGTGGCCAGCGGCAGCCGGCCCAGCGAGTTGCCGTCGAGGTAACACAGGTCCGGGTCGGTGACCTGGAACTGCTGGCGGTAACCGGCTAGCGGATCTTCGGCGTCAAGCGCCTGGGCGGTTGAACGGTGGGTGGGGTCAGTGGTCATGTTGCTCCTACGTTCACCCCGGCAGCTCGCGCCGCGGCCCTAGGCGTCGCGCCTCAACCGTCCCCGTGAGAGATTGTGGCCACGCGTGCTTTTGCTAACGAACGGCACAACCTCTCACGCGGGGCGTGGGTCGTCGAGCGGGCTAACCGGAGTCCTAGTCGTTGGTCGGGAAGCCCAGGTTGATCCCACCGTGCGCGGGGTCCGGCCAGCGGCTGGTGACGACCTTGCCCCGGGTGAAGAAGTGGAAACCCTCTGCACCATGGGCGTGGGTGTCGCCGAACAGCGACGCCTTCCAGCCACCGAAGGAGTAGTAGGCCATCGGCACCGGGATCGGCACGTTAACCCCGATCATGCCGACCTGCACCTCGTTCTGGAACTTGCGGGCGGCGCCGCCGTCGCAGGTGAAGATGGCGGTGCCGTTGCCGAACGGGTGCGAGTTGATCATCTCCATGCCCTGCTCGAAGGTGTCAACCCGGACCACCGAGAGCACCGGGCCGAAGATCTCGTCGGTGTAGATGCTCATGTCCGTGGTGACGTTGTCGAACAGCGTCGGGCCGAGCCAGAAGCCGCCGGCCTCACCGTCTGGCTGCACCTGCCGGCCATCCACGACCAGCGTTGCTCCCTCGGCCACGCCGGCATCGACGTAGCCGGCCACTTTGTCCCGGTGCACCGCAGTGACCAGCGGGCCCATGTCACAGCCGCGACGACCGTCACCGGTGCGCAGGCCCGCCATCCGGGTCTCGATCGCCTTGATCAGGTCGTCGGCCACGGGTTCCACGGCGACGATCACCGAGATCGCCATGCAGCGCTCACCGGCCGAGCCGAACCCGGCGTTGACCGCCGAGTCAGCGGTCAGATCCAGGTCGGCGTCCGGGAGCACCAGCATGTGGTTCTTCGCCCCGCCGAGGGCCTGCACCCGCTTGCCGTGGGCGGTCCCGGTCTCGTAGACGTACTTGGCGATCGGGGTGGAGCCGACGAACGAGATGGACGCCACATCCGGGTGGGTCAGCAGGGTGTCGACGGCGAGCTTGTCGCCGTGCACCACGTTGAACACGCCATCGGGAAGACCCGCCTGCTTCCACAGGTCCGCGATGAACATCGCAGCACTGGGGTCCTTCTCGCTGGGCTTGAGTACCACCGTGTTGCCCGCTGCAATAGCGATGGGGAAGAACCACATCGGAACCATCGCCGGGAAGTTGAAGGGCGAGATGATGCCCACGACACCAAGCGGCTGACGCAGGCTGTAGACGTCGACACCGGTGGAGACCTGCTCGGAGTACCCGCCCTTGAGAAGGTGGGCGTTGCCACAGGCGAACTCGACGACCTCCTGGCCGCGGCTCACCTCGCCGACGGCGTCGGCCACCACCTTGCCGTGCTCGCTGGTGATGATCTCGGCGAGTTCCTGCTTGTTCGCGTTGAGCAGTTCACGGAAGCGGAACAGGATCTCCATGCGCTTGGCCAGGGTTGAGCGTCCCCATGTCTGGAATGCGGTCCGGGCGCTGGCGACGGCTGTGTTCACGTCGTCAACGCTGGCGAAAGCCACCGTCTTGGTGATCTCGCCGGTCGCGGGGTCGTAGACGTCGCCGTGGCGTTGCGCGGCACCGTCGAAGGGGCGACCGTCGATCCAATGCGCGATGCGTTCGGTCGTCATGGTTATCTCTCCTGTTTGATGAACGGAACTAACTGTCGAAACCGAGGCCCAGGCGGTCCAGGGTGCGGAGCCACAAGTCCCGGTGACCCTCCTGCTCATCGGCCTTGGCCAACGAGCGGCGAGTCATGTCTATGACCAATTGTCGCGCAGGCTCCGGCGGGAACGGAAGGGGCTTGCTGCGCACCATTTTCAGCCGGGTGCGTTCGGTGTCCTCGTTGAAAAGCCGGTCCAGCATCACATCCGCGCCGAAGCGTGAGGCCCCGACCCCGAGACCGGTGAATCCGATCACGTACCCGACGCGACCCTTGTAGGCCGAACCCCAGAAAGCGCTGAACCGCGAGCAGGTGTCGATCGCTCCGGCCCAGGTGTACTCGATCGGAGCGTCGGCCACCGCCGGGAAGGTGTCGTGCAGGTGCTGCACGAGTCGGGCGGTCAGGTCGTCGTCGCGCTCGAGGTGGGAGCCGGGGCGTTCACCGGCCTGGTAGACGGCGTCGTAACCGCCGAACAGGATCCGGTTATCACGGGTCAGCCGGTAGTAGTGGAACTGGTTTCCCGAGTCCCCGATGCCTTGGCGCCCGCGCCAGCCGATCTGCGCCATCACCTCGTCGGAAAGCGGAGCGGTCACCACGACATGGTCGAAGACCGGCACCACGAATGCTGACAAGCGCTTCAAGAGTGGGGCGTGAGCCGCCGTGGTCAACGCGACCTTGAGGGTCTCGACGCGGCCGCCGAAAGTGCGCACCGTCATGCCGGCACCCGACGGCTGCAGCGCCTCGACGCCGCTGTTCTCATGGATGCGCACGCCGAGTTCCTCGGCCACTCGGGCCAGCCCCCAGCACAGCCGGGCAGGGTCGACGATCCCGACCTCGGGGTCGGCAATAGCCCCCAGGTAGGTGGGGGAGTGGACCTCGGCCTGGATCTGCTCTTGATCGAGCAGGTCTATCTCGATGCCCAGTGAGCGCACCTTCGCGACGTGCTCGCGCGCGTGTTCCATCTGGTAGGCCTCGGTCACCACCCCGAGTTCACCGGTGCGGGCATAGTCGCAGTCGATGCCGTACTCGGCGATCGTGGCCTCGATCCCGCGAAGGTTCTCGATCCCCATCCGGTTCAGTTCAGCGAACTCCTCGGGCCAGCGTTCTAGTCCGTTGAGATGCCCGTGCGTGATGGACGCCGCGACGAATCCACCATTGCGGCCCGAAGCCGCGTTGGCGATCCGGCCACCCTCCAGCAGGATGACGTCGAGATCTGGTCGGCGCTGCTTGGCGCGCACCGCCGTCCACAGTCCCGAGAGACCCGCACCCACAATCACGAGGTCGGCGCGGGTTTGGCCCTCCAGGGGAGCCCGGGGGGCCGGACGGTCTGGGTGGGACAGCCAGTAGGGCTCGTGTTTGACCTGCGCCAAGGCCGCGCGGGCCCTATCGCCCGCGCTCTGCGCGAACGGCATCAGGCCTCCTTGCGGCGCATGTTCCGGATCTGGGA
>JALOLM010000170.1 GCA_025455985.1 Candidatus Nanopelagicales bacterium
GCCGGCTCGCTGTCCCCGCAGAAAACCCACGACTACTTCCGCGATGTCACATCAGCGGGCGTCGACGTGTTCGTCATCCGGGGGACCACCGTCTCCGCCGAGCATGTCTCCGACGGGCGCGAACCGCTGAACCTCAAGCAGTTCATCTACGAACTCGACGTGCCGGTTCTCGTCGGTGGGGTTGCCACCTACCAGTCCGCCCTGCATCTGATGCGGGCCGGCGCCGCGGGCGTGCTCGTCGGCTTCGGGGGTGGCGCCAGCCACACGACGGCCGACGTGCTGGGGGTCAGGGTCCCGATGGCCACCGCTGTGGCCGACGTCGCTGCGGCGCGCAGGGACTACCTCGACGAGTCCGGGGGCCGGTACGTGCACGTGGTCGCCGACGGCGCCATGGGTCGCAGCGGCGACATCGTCAAGGCGATCGCCTGTGGTGCGGACGCGGCCATGGTCGGCTCGCCCCTGGCGCGGGCCTCACAGGCGCCCGGCGGCGGCCGGCACTGGGGGATGGAGGCCACGAACGCGCAGTTGCCGCGCGGCGAGATGGTCGAGTTCGACACCGTGGGCACTTGGCAGGAGATCTTGTTCGGGCCGTCCCACGTCAGCGACGGAACGATGAATCTGGCCGGAGCGTTGCGCCGGTCCATCGCACTGTGCGGCTACACGGACCTGAAGAGTTTCCAGCGGGTGGAGATGGTGCGGACCCACTGACGCTCAGGCGTAACCGCCCAGGGCGGCAGTGGCATTGCGCCAGTAGTTGCCGTACACGAAGACCCGGTCGCGGACCTTCAACTGCTTCCACAGCCAGTCCTGGTGTTTGGGCCAGGTGCGTACGCACCCGTGGGACTGCGGCTTGGTGCGCACAGGGTGGCGCACACCGTGGAAGGCGATGCCGCGGTCGAAGTAGATCGGCCGGTACAGTCCGGGTCGACCGTCGGGTTCGGGGAACAAGGTGCTGGCCTGCCAGGCGTTGTACTTCCAGTAGACCCGCTTGAAACCCGTGCGGGTGGCGTGGATGCCGAGGTCCTTGCCGGTGCTGACGGGCAGCACCCGCACGACGACACCGTTGTTGTTGGTCACGTACGTCGTTTGGCAAGTCAGGCTCACCAGTGCCTTCACGCCGAACAGGCGCCGCGGCAGCAAGGGAATCTCCTGCGCCTCGGCGATCTGGGTCATGACAGCGTCGCCGGGTTGTTTTCGGGTCGCCCGCAGACCGTTGAGGTCCCGGAACGCGCACACGGCCCGGCGGGTTCGGGCATCCACCTCACCGTCGACCTCGCCGGTGGGTAGGCCCAACGCGCGCAACTGCGTCTCCATGTCCAGCGTCGGGTTCGTGGAGACGGTGGGTGTGGGCGTGGGCTGTGTGGGGCTGACCTCAGGTGCCGGCTCGGTTGGCTCCGGCGATGACTCGCTGGGACTTGGGCTTGTCGAGGTGCTTGGCGATTCCGACGGCGACTCAGCCGGGTCGGCGCTCACCGGGCCACTGCTCAGTGCCGCGACCGCCACAGGGACCACCAGCGCAGCGGCAGTGAACCAAGTCGCGGCGGGAAGCATTGAGCCAATGTAACGCACATCGGCGGAGCGTCCGATTCAGACGACTAAGACACCGGTAGTCGGGCGTCGAGGTGGTTGTTGTCCGATTCGCGTTCGACTTTCGGCCCATGGTGGTTGCCTCGCTCAGGCCGTGGGGTTTTCCGGCGATTTTGTGGCTGTTGCTCAATTCCGGTTCGGGTGGCGGGTTCGGCTGGGGCCCGTCGGCGTACCTTTCAGGTTGGGCCGCAGGCCGAAACCCTCTTGATCAACTTGATAGGTACGGTTTTGCGCCCGAAATGTCGCAAAGATGGGGGAATTGGCGTACCTTTCAGGTTGATCAAGCAGGAGCGCCAACCTGGAAAGTACGCCGATCGGCACGCAGAACGGGTGCACGTGGGGCGTCCGTCAGTTGGTCCTCAGGCCGTGGGGTTTTCCGGCGATCTAGTTGCCGGTTTGCCGCTTTGCCTGCCGGGCTGGCGTCGAACCCCCGCTCCTCTCGGTTTAACTGTTCCAGGTTCGCCGAACACGTCACCGGTTTAGGCTGACGCCATGACGATCGCGCCGGAGAAGACGGCGGCCCAGGTGGCTGGAATCGACGTGAAAAGCCTGATCGCGCAAGTGGTCGCCGCACCCAAGGCAGAGACGCTGCACTCCATCTCCCCGTTCACCCTTGAGCCGCTGGCTGAGATCCCGATCTCGACGGCCGAAGACGTGGACCTCGCCTTCGAAACCGCTCGCCGTGCGCAGAAGCGCTGGGCACAGTGGACGCCGAAGGAGCGAGCCAAGATCATCCTGCGCTTCCACGACATCATGCTGGAGCACCGTTCAACCACGCTGGACCTGATCCAGGCCGAGAACGGCAAGGCGCGCTCCGACGCATCAGAGGAGTTTCTCGACGTACTGCTCACCTCCAGGCACTACGCGCGGGTGGCGCCCAAGAAACTCGCCCCTGTGCGCCACCGGGGTGTCCTTCCGGTACTCACATCCGTCAGCGAGATCCGCCACCCCAAAGGTGTGGTCGGCGTCATCGCGCCGTGGAACTATCCATTGACCCTGGCTGTTTCGGATGCCATCCCCGCGCTGCTGGCCGGCAATGGGATCGTGCTCAAACCTGACTCCCAGACAGCTCTCACCGCGTTGTGGGCGGTGCGCCTGCTGCACGAGGCAGGTCTGCCCGTGGGTCTGGTCCAGGTCGTGGTGGGACCTGGCCCGATCATCGGTCCGGCCATCGTGAAGAACGCCGACTACCTGATGTTCACCGGCTCCACGCCGGTCGGCCGGCAGTTGGCGGAGCAGTGCGGAGAGCGGCTGATCAGTTGTTCGATGGAGCTCGGCGGCAAGAACGCCATGCTGGTTCTGGCGGACGCGGACATCGAGCGTGCCTCGGAGATCGCCGTGCGCGCCTGCTTCAGTAACGCCGGCCAGTTGTGCATCTCGATGGAGCGGATGTACATCAACGAGAAGATCTACGACGCGTTCGTGGCCCGATTCGTGGAACGGGTGCGGGGCATGCGGCTGCAGGCTGGCGTCGGATGGGGCTCGGACATGGGCTCGTTGATCAATGAGAAACAACTCAAGACGGTCACCGAGCACGTTGAGGATGCCTTGGCGAAGGGTGCGACGGCGTTGGTCGGCGGTAAGGCCAGGCCGGACATCGGGCCGCTCTATTTTGAGCCGACCGTGCTCGAGGGGGTCACCCACGAGATGCGGGCGTGCATCAACGAGACGTTCGGGCCAGTGGTGAGCCTGTACAAGGTGCAGAACGACGAGGAAGCCATCGACCGGGCCAACGACACCGAATACGGGCTCAACGGGTCGGTCCTGACCCGCGACACCAAACATGGCCGCAAGGTCGCCGCCCGGCTCAAGGCGGGCACCGTGAACGTCAACGAGGGCTACGCGTCGGCTTGGGGCACGACCTCCGCCCCGATGGGTGGCATGGGGGCGTCCGGCATCGGGCGCCGGCACGGCACGGAGGGTCTGCTCAAGTACACCGAGTCGCAGACTGTGGCCGTACAAAAACTGGTTCGGATTGCGCCGCAGTTCGGCATGGACGACGAACAGTGGTCTCATTTCATGACCGCATCACTGGCAGCGATGAAGAAGATGGGGATGTCCTGATGGAACAGTTCGACTACGACGTGGCGATCATCGGGTCCGGTTTCGGCGGATCTGTGGCAGCCCTGCGCTTGACCGAGAAGGGCTACCGGGTCCTCGTGATCGAAGCCGGCCGCCGTTTCGAGGACGCGGACTTCCCCAAGACCTCGTGGCGCACCAACCGGTTCCTGTGGGCGCCGGCGATCGGCTGCTACGGCATCCAGCGCATCCACGTTCTGCCCGATGCGGTGATCCTGGCGGGGGCGGGTGTCGGCGGTGGCTCCCTGGTCTACGCGAACACTCTGTACGTCCCGCCGGAGCCCTTCTTCAAGGACAAACAGTGGGCGCACATCACCGACTGGCAGGCCGAGTTGTCGCCGTTCTACGACCAGGCCCAGCGCATGCTCGGGGTTGTCGAGAACCCGACGATGACTCCGGCCGACGTGGAACTGAAGGCCGTCGCCGAAGAGATGGGCGTCGGCGACACCTTCCGGATGACGCCGGTCGGGGTGTACTTCGGTGATGGTCCGGGGGTCACCAAGGAGGACCCGTACTTCGGGGGCAGGGGACCCGCGCGCACCGGCTGCACCGAGTGTGGGGAGTGCATGACCGGATGCCGCCACAACGCTAAGAACACCCTGGTCAAGAACTACCTGCACCTGGCGGAGAGCGCCGGTGCTGAGATCCAGCCGCTCACGACGGTCACCGGCATCGAGCAGTTCGGTGAGGGTTACGCGATCGACGTCAAGCGCACGGATTCGCGTCGCGACACCAGTCGGCGCATTTACGCCAAGCAGGTCATCATGGCCGCCGGGGCCTACAACACCCAACGGCTGCTGCACAAGATGAAGGACACCGGCAGGTTGCCGAAGCTGTCCCCGGCACTGGGCAAGCTGTCGCGGTCGAACTCGGAGTCGCTGCTGGGAGCCATCACCGACGACCGCAGCCGCGACTACACCCAGGGCGTCGCGATCACGTCGAGCTTCTTCCCCGAGCCCCACACCCACATCGAACCCTGCCGCTACGGCAAGGGTTCCAACGTGATGGGGGCGCTGGCCACGGTGCTGACCGACGAGATCGAGGGAGAACCCCGCTGGAAGACCTGGATGAAGGCCCTGGTCGCCCATCGTTCCGAGGCGCTGCGGTTCATCGACCTGCGCGGCTGGTCGGAGCGCAGCATCATCCTGCTGGTGATGCAGTCGGTGGACAACTCCTTGACCGTCAGCGGCAAGAAGGGCCGATTCGGTCGGTGGTCACTGACCTCCAAGCAGGGCGACGGCGAACCCAACCCGACGTGGATCCCGGCGGGCAACGAAGCCGCCCGACTACTCAGCAAGCGCATCGACGGACTACCCGGTGGCAACCTCGGCGATCTGATCAGCGCCCCGATGACGGCCCACTTCGTGGGCGGGTGTGCCATCAGCGACTCACCTGACGATGGTGTGATCGATGCCTACCACCGGGTGTACGGCTATCCCGGCATGCACGTGGTGGACGGCGCCGCGATCTCGGCGAACCTGGGTGTCAACCCGTCGTTGACCATCACCGCGCAGGCCGAACGCGCCATGGCGATGTGGCCGAACAAGGGTGAGACGGACGTGCGTCCGGGTCTGGGCCAGGCCTACCAGCGGGTGGCCCCGGTGGCGCCCAAGGAGCCGGTGGTTCCTGACTCAGCGCCTGGTGCGCTGCGGCTGCCGATCGTCGCGGTGAGCTGAGGTTAGCGCCGGTCCCAGGCGCCGGGGACGGCGATGAGAGCTTCAACGTCTTTTGTGAAGTGCCCGGCGACGACGTCGGCCACGCTGGTGTTCTCCAGCACTTCGCGCATCGCTGCGCGGGTGGCCACCCACACTGTGCGCAGGTGTTCGGCCGGGCCGGTGTAGGACGCGTCC
>JALOLM010000171.1 GCA_025455985.1 Candidatus Nanopelagicales bacterium
GGTTTCGCGGGGGCGACCTCGGTCGGTTCGGTGAGCGAGGACAACATCCGCTTCGGGTGCAGGTCGGCCAGCGACTGCAGATCCTTGGTCACCGACCCCAGTTCGGCGGAGTCGCCCAGCTGGGCCCTGGCAGCACCGGCAGTCTCACGCGCCTTGGCCACAAATCGGCCTGCGCTGGCGGCCGCACCGGGAAGCTTGTCCGGTCCGAACACCAGCAGGGCGAGCAGGCCAAGGACCAGCAACTCGCCCAAGCCGATGTCGAACACTCCTACAGGGTACGTCAGCGCTGGCCCAGGGTGACCTGGATCTCCTTGCCACTTTCGAGGGTCAGTGTGATCTGGTCGCCCGGCGCGTTCTTGCGGATGTCGGTGATCAGGGCAACCGCATCGTCAACACGCTTGCCGTTGACCGCGACGATCACGTCGCCGTCCTGCAGACCCGCCTCCTCCGCAGGCCCTCCAGCAGTCACCGCCTGGACGCGGGCGCCCTGGCCGGAGAAGCTGAAGTCGATCTCCGCGCCGATGATCGGCGTCGAGGCAGTACCCGTACGGATGAGTTCCTGGGCGATGCGGTTGGCGGTGTTGATCGGAATGGCGAATCCGAGTCCGATGCTGCCCGCCTGACCGTCGGAGCCCGTGCTCAATGACGCGATCGCGGAGTTGACTCCGATGACCTGCCCCTCTGAGTTCACCAGCGGTCCCCCCGAGTTGCCCGGGTTGATCGGAGCATCAGTCTGAATGGCGCTGATGAACGACGTCTCACCGCCCCCGTCTCCGCCGGCGGTGACCGGCCGGTCCAGTGCGCTCACTATGCCGCTGGTGACGGTTCCCTCAAGACCCAGGGGGGAACCGATCGCGATGGCCTGGTCGCCCACCTTGACGCTGCCCGCATCGCCGATGACCACCGGCGTCAGGCCGGTCCGGTCGATCTTCACGACGGCGAGGTCATAGTCGGCGTTGCGTCCCACCAGCTCGCCGGGCAGTCGGGTCCCGTCCTTGAGGACCACCTCGATCGTGCCGCTGTCGGCGGCGGCCTCGATGACGTGGTTGTTGGTCAGGATGTAACCGTCCTCACTGACCACGAAGCCGGATCCTGAACCGGCTTGGCCGTTCCCGCTCACCTCCAGCGAAACGACGCTGGGCAGCACCGCTTCGGCGATGGCCGCGATGGAGCCGTCGGCACGAGTGGAGAGTCCCTCGGGGCTGTTCGGCGCGTTCACGGTGACCGATGAGGTGGTGCCTGAGTCGCTGGCCAACTCGTATCCGAGCGCACCTCCGCCGAGGCCGGCCAGAAGCCCGGTGATGGCGGCGATGGCGATGTACTTGCCTGCCCCACCGGACTTCGCGGGCTGGGCAGGCGCCTGCAGCGGCGCCCCAGGCGGTGGCGGCAGGTACCCGTCCGCGCCGGGCGTGGGCCACTGACTCTGCGGTTGCTCGGGCTGGGCGTACTGCGGATAGGCAGTCGTCTGCTGGTACTGCTGGTATTGCGAATACTGCTGATCGGGGTCGAGGACCTGCGTGCTGTGGTCGGGAGCAGGCCACTGCCCCGGATCCTGGGCGGGCTGGGCAGCAGGCCACTGCTGTGACTGGGTGTCCGGCGCGGGCCAGGCGGTAGAGGCCTCGGCCGCGGGCACCGTATCGCTGTAGTCAGGCGCCGCAGGCTGTTCCTGCTCCGACCCGCCGGGCACCTCGGAAGGGCCTCCGGGCGGCACCTGATCGTTCGACATCTGTGACTCCTCATGGTCCACGAATGAACTCACGGTAACCCTCTCCCTGTATGAACTCGCAATTCAGGATGCGACCACGGGGCGCAGACTGGAAGCCAGTAGCGGTAAGGGGTGCGTCAAAGGCATGTAATGACTCCCCGGGAGCCACCGCGATCATCAGCCAACAGCAGGAGGGTGCTCCGCGCGCCGTTCCCGGCCGGTACTGTCGTGGTCATGGATTCCACCAGCGTCAACGCGAAGGACCTGTTGACCTTCTGCGAGAACTGGAACACCGCCATCCTCACTGCCGAATCGACGACCGTGAACGCCAGTGTGCTGCGCCTGCTGTCGTTGTGCGCGGCTTTGACGAACGCGTCGGCTGCCGTGGAGGTGGGGGCTCACAACGGCACCACAGGGCTGGCGCTGTTCGAGGGGATGGCTGAAGAGGGCATCCTCACCTCGGTGGAGCCCGATCCGGAGCAGCTGCGCCTGGCGAAGGAGAGCTTCGTGGCCGCGGAGATCCCCCACGGCCGGACCCGGCTCATCGCGGCCGACCCGCACGAGGTCCTCACCCGCCTCACCGACGGCCATTACGACTTGTTCCTCTCCGCGGACAAGCCAGCCGATCATGCGGCGTTCGCCGAACAGGCCGAGCGACTCCTACGCCCCGGTGGGATTGCGATCTTCCTCAACGTTGCCGACGCCGCCGATCCCGCCAAGCGAGAGCCCGAGCAACTGGCCGTTCGCCAGTTCACCGAGCTGATGCACGGCGACGAGAAGTGGCTGACGACGTTGCTGCCCCTCGCGGACGGCGTGCTGATCGCGGTGCTCCGGCCGTAGTCGGCTAGAAGCGCGCCCCGTCGGCGAGCCACCTGCACAACAGCGCCACCCCGAAACCGGTGGCACCCAGATGCTTCACACCGGCATTCACGGTCGACCGGGCGGGTCCGGCGATATCCAGATGAGCCCACGGAACATCTGCCACAAACGCCTGCAGGTACAACGCGGCTGTGATGGAACCAGCCCCCACATTGGTGGTCGGGATGTGGCAGCGATCGGCGATGTCCGAGTCCAGCGCGTGCCGATAGCCCTGCCACAAAGGCATCGGCCACACCTGATCACCACTGTGGCGGCCAGCCGACACCAGCGAGCGCGACAACCTCGCACGGTTGGCGTAGACCGCCGCATACTCCCGGGACAGCGCCAGGGTGGCAGCCCCGGTGAGCGTGGCCAGGTCGACCATCACGTCCGGTGAGAACGTGCGCGCGTATGACAGCAAGTCGGCGAGCACAAGACGGCCCTCAGCGTCGGTGTTGCGCACCTCGGAGGTCTGACCATCCACGTGCGTGATCACGTCACCGGGGCGGTAGGAAGCGCCACCGAAGGCGTTCTCAGCCAGCCCGAGCACCACTGTCAGGTCCGCTTCGGCCGGGGCGACAGGCAGCACCGACAAGACCGCGGCGGCCCCGGCCATATCGGTCTTCATCAGTGCCATCGAATCCCGCGGCTTCAACGACAGGCCGCCGGAGTCGAAGGTGATCCCCTTGCCGATCAGTGCCACCCGGGGCCCGGTTCCAGGACGACGCAGCACCACGACCCGCGGCGGGCTGGCAGAACCCTGCCCCACTGCCAGGACTCCACCGAAACCCCCGGCGGTCAACTGGCGTACCCCGAGGACCTCGATGTCGGCGCCGGTGAGCCTGGCGACCTTTCTCGCCTGCGCGACCATCCAGGCCGGGTTCTTCGTGTTCGAGGGCGTGTCGCCCAACTCCCGGGCGTCCAGCACGGCTTGCGCGACGCCCAGTGTCTCGCTGAGATCCGGCGCATCCGGCGGGAGCAGCAGCGTGCGAGCGTCACCGCGCGGCCCACCCAGCAACCATCCGCGGACGAACTCGCGCAGTTGTCCGGCCCGCGGTTGACTGGCGAAGCCGACGTCACCGGCCGGGACACGCCGGGCGACCGCCGCTCCGAACTGTGACTGGCGAAGCCGACGTCACCGGCCGGGACACGCCGGGCGACCGCCGCTCCGAACTGAGCCCAGTCGTGCGGCTTTCCGGCGACCACCACCCAGCGCCGCTCACCGTCGCCCTGCACAAGCACCTCGCCGTCAGAAGGCAACAGCACCTCGGGTACCACCACGCGATCATGACCCACGATCGCGATCACACCGTCGGGCTCAGCCGTACTGCGTACAACGCGCATCGTCACACCGTATCCACACCGACCGGACCTGACATGCCGAAGCGGGCCCCGGTTCGTACCAGGACCCGCTTCACGACAATCCGGACCTACCCGATGCTCTGTAGCAGACCACCGAGTTCCTCGGCCTCCTCGCGGGAGATCTCCACCACCAGGCGGCCGCCACCTTCAAGGGGGACCCGCATCACATAGCCACGTCCCTCTTTGGTGACCTCCATAGGGCCATCACCCGTCCGCGGCTTCATGGCCGCCATATCGGTCCCCTTTCGTCGATCACAAGACCACTTGCGTGCCCGCAGGGCTGCGGAACTCACCTTCACGCGTAGGGGTAGTCTATCCCGCCTCACAGGTCAACGTGCGCCGCTGTCGCTGATCGGTGAGGTTCGGCGTGACGTACCTGCTAGGCAGCCCGGGACGTCTGATCAAGGTCCTCCAGGTGCTACGACGGACTCTCGTCACCTCGCGGGGCAAACGGCAGGCCTGCCGACGCCTCGCGGGCTGCCGCTGCGACCGAATCGGCCTCCAGTTCCGCAATGCGATTGCGCAGGGTCGCCAGGGCTGCGTCCACATCGTCCATCCGGTAGCCACGCACGGCCACGGGGAAGCGCAGCTGGTCCACGTCGGCCGGGCTGGGACGCTCGGGCAGCCACGCCAGGTAACGCTGGACCGTGGGCTGCGGTACCGCCGGCAGGCGACCTGCGAGCACCAAGCCGAGGGCCACCACGATGCCGAAGGCCAGCAGCGCGAACAGCCATGCCATGAAGACTCCCTCCACCCGCTTCGGTGTTCCCGATCCGGATGATGACAGTCTGGCACCCTATGGAACTTCCACCACCCCTGGCATTCGGCCCCCATGCGTTCGCTGCCGACGAGTTGCTCGTGATGGCGATCATCAATCGCACACCCGATTCGTTCTACGACCAAGGCGCCACCTATGCCCACGACGCCGCGCTGGACCGGGTGGATCAAGTCGTCGAACAGGGCGCCCAGATCGTCGATATCGGCGGAGTGAAGGCCGGACCGGGGCAAACGGTGGACGCGGACGAAGAGAAGCGCCGCGTCGTCTCTTTCGTCGCCGAGGTCGCCTCGCGCCATCCCGGCGTGGTGATCTCCGTCGACACCTGGCGTGCAGACGTCGGGGAGGCCGTTTGCGAACAAGGGGCCACCCTGTTGAACGACGCGTGGGGTGGACATGATCCAGGTCTGGCCGAGGTGGCTGCGCGCTACGGCGTGGGGTTGGTGTGCACACACGCCGGAGGGCTGACGCCGCGCACGCGTCCGCACCGTGTCGCCTATCCCGATGTGATGGCCGATGTGCTGGACCGCGTCCTGGCCCAGGCTCGCCGCGCCGAGTCCCTCGGGGTCCCCCGCGCCGGGATCCTGATCGATCCCGGTCACGACTTCGGGAAGAACACGCGGCATTCACTGGAGTGCACCCGACGGATCCCTGAGATGGTGCAGTCCGGCTGGCCGGTCCTGGTCTCCCTGAGCAACAAGGACTTCATCGGGGAAACGCTGGACAGACCGGTCGGCGAACGACTCGTCGGGACGCTGGCGACGACTGCGGTCTCCGCATGGCTGGGAGCGCGCGTGTACCGGGTGCATGAGGTGCCTGAGACGTTCGACGTGCTGCACATGGTTCAGGCCATAGCGGGCACCCGGCAGCCTGCTGTGAGCAGGCGGGGCCTGGCCTAGAGGGTGTCCGCGTAGCGGTCCACCTTCCGGATGGCGTCGACCACCTCGGCCGGGTCATCGGTGAGGTACAGCAACTCGTGGTCGTTGTGGGCGATCTTGGCCTCGGCCGCCAAGGTGTTGCGGATCCAGTCCACCAGCCCCGCCCAGTAGGTCGTTCCCACCAGGACGATCGGGAACCTCGTGACCTTCCCGGTCTGCACCAGCGTCAAGGCCTCGAACATCTCATCGAGGGTTCCGAAGCCGCCAGGGAACACGACGAACCCACGGCTGTACTTGACGAAGCAGGTCTTGCGGACGAAGAAGTAGCGGAAGTTGACGCCGATCTCCACCCACTTGTTGATGCCCTGCTCGTGCGGCAGTTCGATCCCCAGCCCGATGCTCGTGCCGCCGGCCTCGAACGCGCCTTTGTTGGCCGCCTCCATGATCCCGGGCCCACCACCGGTGATCACTGCGTAACCGGCCTCGGCCAGGCGTCCCCCCACATCCTGCGCCGCCGCGTATTCGGGGTGATCACGAGAAGTGCGAGCGCTTCCGAACACAGAGATCGCGGGACCCACGTTCGCCATGGCTCCAAAACCTTCGACGAACTCGGCCTGGATCCGCAACACCCGCCATGGATCGGTGTGTACCCAGTCGCCGGCACCTTCACTGTCCAGCAGGCGCTGATCGGTCGTGGAGCCCCGGGCCAGTTCGCCTCGCAGGACCACGGGACCACGCTGCCGTTGCGGGCTCGGGGGCGCGTTGACACCCGGTCTGTCATCGGTCATGGCGCCAACCTACGCGCCGGGCATGACCGGAGGGCGACCTTGAGGTTACCCGGTGGTGCCGTCAGGCAGGCGATTGCGCTGGACTCGACGACACGGACGGACTCGGCGACATCGTCGGACTCACTGACGTGGACGGTTTCGGGCTGGGCTTGACGTCCTGACGGTTCAGCGGGATGTCGTATCGCTGCGCGGCTTCGGGACCCAGGCCGGCTTCGGCCAGCAACTCCTCCCCCGTGCCGCGGTAGACGTTGAGGTCCAGCGCACGTGAACCCGACCCGGGCAGACGACCGGAGTCGGTGAACTGCCAGATCCGGGCGTGGTCGCGGGGCCATCCCCGGATCTGCATCGGCCGTTGTTTCAGGAACAGACCCCAGTTGGCGTGCCACAGGGGGTAGGCGTGCAGCTCGGGGTCGGGCAGCAGCCTGCGCTCCATGTAACGGGTGTAGGAGTAGAACCACGGCGTACGCCCAGTGCGCTTCTCGACCACCCGCAGCCAGGTCGTCGCCCACCGCGTCAGGTCCGCGCGGCCCAGTCGGGTGTTCTCGGTCTCCAGGTCGAGGGCAAGGGGAAGATGCCCTGGTTGCAGACGGCCGCCGACCCTGGCAGACGCCTTGCGGGCCTGCGCTTTCGCATCGGCCACGACCCGCGAACGATTACTTGTGGGGGTCGCGTAGTAGTAGGCACCGACCAGCAGCCCGGCACGACGGGCCGCGACCTTGTCCCGGCCGTACCAGTAGCCCGCCTCCGCG
This sequence comes from Candidatus Nanopelagicales bacterium, assembly GCA_025455985.1. Classification (GTDB taxonomy): domain Bacteria; phylum Actinomycetota; class Actinomycetes; order S36-B12; family UBA10799; genus JADKAV01. The sequence continues at coordinate 7,116 of JALOLM010000171.1, forward strand.
TGCGCCGATCCCGATGTGTCACCGGACTTGATGATGGCGAAGCGAACGCCGCTCCTCTGGAGCTTGCGGAAGTCCAGCACTCCGGGACCGATGTGCTGCCATCGGGACACGTCCACACCACGGATGTCGGACAGCCCCTGATGCTTCCAGGAGGTCGCCTTCGGTTTGGGCTTGTACCCCAGGACCGGCTGGATCCCGACTGCGGCCACAGCAGCGCATAGCCCAGCCGCCCCGACCGCCAACACCGTACGGTTCATCCCAGCCACTCCATCATCTGCGCCTCGCATCTCACCAGGTGATCGATTGGAACATACTCACCGCGGGTGTGGGCCAAGGACGGATCACCAGGTCCGAAGTTGACCGCTGGGACCCCGAGACCGGAGAACCGGGCGACGTCCGTCCACCCGAACTTCGGACGCGCTGTGCTGCCGGTCGCCGCCAGGAACGCGCTGGCAGCGGGGTGGGACAGCCCCGGCATGGCGCCAGGGGAGTTGTCCACGACCTCCAGCGGGTAGCCGTCAAAGATCTCCTCGACATGGGCGAGTGCCTGCGCGGGCGTGCGGTTCGGCGCGTAGCGGAAATTGACGATCACCTCGCAGGCATCTGGGATCACGTTGGTGGCCACGCCGCCTTCGATACCCACTGCGTTGAGGCCCTCGCGGTACTCCAACCCGTCGATCACCGGACGCGCAGGCCGGTAGTCGTTGAGCCGGTTGAGGATGTCAGCGGCGGCGTGGATCGCATTGCGGCCCAACCAGCCCCGGGCCGAATGCGCCCTCTCTCCCGACGTCCGCACATGGGCGCGCAAAGTGCCCTGGCAGCCAGCCTCGACGCCGGCATCGCTGGGTTCCATGAGTACGGCGAAGTCGGCTTCCAGCAGGTGCGGGTGTTCGGCAGCCAGTCGCCGCAGACCGTTGGCAGCGTCGTCGATCTCCTCACACTCGTAGAACACGTACGTGACATCGCGACCGGGCGCGGTCAGTTCGTGGGCGCAGCGCAGAGCAACCGCACAGCCGCCCTTCATGTCGTTGGCACCCAGGCCGTACAGCTTGCCGTCCTCGATACGGTGCGGCAGGTTGTCCGCCGCCGGGACCGTGTCCAGGTGGCCACCGAGCACAACCCGCTCACCGCGTCCGAACTCGGTGCGCGCCACCACCGTGTTGCCGAAACGCCGCACCTGCAGGTGGGAGCACATCTGCAGCGCCTTCTCGACCGCGTCGGCGATCCGTCGTTCGTGGCGAGATTCACTGGGGATGTCCACGAGCGCCGCGGTCAGGTTCACGACGTCCATCGAGAGGTCAAGCATCCATCCACAGTACGTCGCGACGGATGGCCGCGATGTCGCCCGTCTGATCTTTGGCGCAGTCATCGACCGAACGGTCCCGGGGCGCCCAGTCGGCGTGCGTGATGCCAGGCAATGGCAGGCTTGGTCCATGCTCATCACCTCACCGGCCAGCGGGATCGGCCTGGCGACCATCAGCGGCGACACGGTTCTGGACGTCTGGTACCCGGTACCCGCCCTGACCCGGCAACCGCCGGACGCCCCCGAGATCTCCCAGGCCATCGACCGGGATCAGGTCCGCAACGTCCGGGTGGAGACCATTGTCACGGTCATCGAGGACCTGTCCGCACCACCTGTCGACACCGCCGACGTCTACCTTCGGTTACACCTGCTCTCCCACCGCCTGGTCGAACCACGCACGATCAACCTCGACGGTGTGTTCGGCCTCCTGCCCAACGTGGCCTGGACCACCGGCGGGCCGGTGGCGCTCGACCAGATCGAGGCCACCCGGATCCGCGCCCGCGCACGCAGTCAGCACGTGACGGTGCTCAGTGTCGACAAGTTCCCGCGCATGGTCGACTACGTGGTGCCCACCGGAGTGCGCATCGCTGACGCCGACCGGGTGCGACTAGGAGCCCACCTGGCCGAAGGCACCACAGTGATGCAGGAGGGGTTCTGCAACTTCAACGCCGG
>JALOLM010000172.1 GCA_025455985.1 Candidatus Nanopelagicales bacterium
GTGATGTCGAACGAGACGTGCTTGATCTGGGTGTACTCCTCGAAGGCGTACATGCTCATGTCCTTGCCGAAGCCCGACTGCTTGAACCCGCCGTGGGGCATCTCGGACACGATCGGGATGTGGTCGTTGATCCACACGCAGCCCGCCTGGATCTCGCGACTTGCGCGGTGGGCGCGCACGAGGTCGGTGGTCCATGCAGACGCGGCCAGGCCGTAGCGGGTGTCGTTGGCCAGCGCGATGGCCTCGTCGTCGGTGTCGAACGGCAGGACCACCAGGACCGGGCCGAAGACTTCCTCCTGGACGATCTCGGACTGCTGGGTTGCGCCGGTGATGAGGGTGGGGGAGTAGAAGGCGCCGGGCAGGTCGGGGATGTGACCCCCGCAGGCGGTCTGGGCGCCGTCGGCAACCGCCCGCTGCACCATCTCGGCCACCTTGTGCTGTTGCGCGGTGCTGATCAGGGGGCCGATGTCGGTGGACTCATCGAGGGTGTCGCCGAGGATCACGGCGTTCATGACCTCGGCCACACCCGACACGAAGGCGTCGTACAGGTCGCGGTGGACGTAGGCGCGAGTTGCGGCTGTGCAGTCCTGCCCGGTGTTGATCAGGCTGCCGGCCACGGCACCCTGGATGGCGGCGTCGATGTCGGCGTCCTCGAACACCACGAACGGAGCCTTGCCGCCGAGTTCGAGGTGCAGGCGCTTCAGACCCGCCAGGGCCACCTCGGCCACGCGATGGCCCACGCGGGTGGAACCGGTGAAGGAGACCATCCGCACGTCCGGGTGGCCGATGAGTGCCTCGCCCGCCTCTTGACCGGTGCCGGTGATCACGTTGAAGACTCCATCGGGCATGCCAGCCGCAGTGGCGTCCTCGGCAACCATCAAAGAGGTCAAGGGGGTGAGTTCGCTGGGCTTGAGCACGATGGTGTTGCCCGCGGCCACCGCCGGGAGCATCTTCCACATCGCCATCTGCAGTGGGTAGTTCCACGGGGCGATGGAGCCCACAACGCCGATTGCCTCGCGACGGACCGTGGAAGTGTGGGTGCCGTCCCACTCAGCGGCCGCCGATCCCTGCAGATGACGGGCCGCTCCGGCGAAGAACGCGACATTGTCGATCGAACCGGGGACGTCGAATTCCCGGGTGAGGCGGATGGGCTTGCCGGCTTGCTGGGCCTCGACCTGGGCGTACTCCTCGGCGCGCTCGGCCATCTTGGCGGCCAGATCGTGCAGAACCGTGCTGCGTTCGCCGGGCGTGGCGCTCGACCAGGCGCCGAACGCTGCGCTGGCGGCGGTCACGGCTGCGTCCACGTCGGACGGGGTGGCCAGGGTGATCTCGGCGATTGACTTCCCGGTGGCAGGGTTGCTGATCTCGAGGGGGTCACCGGACCCCGCGCAGCCCCGACCGTTGATCCACTGGCCGTTGATCATCGCACTTCCTTCATGTGGAACGTCATTTTCGAGATAGTACCTGCATTCTTATGGCGGAAAGCGTCGTTGCCAAGATCTTTCCGCAACCGAATCCGTCGTGACCCGTTGAGCGGACGTGTTTCACCCGAGAGAGCGACCCGGCGTCGGTGATGCCAGGCGGGCGGGGCGGGGTTACCGTGAACGGGTGAGCGACAAGAGCCCGGAATTCAGTCGGCGTGATGTTGCGGGCTGGCTCGAAGGGCCCAAAGCATCGCTGGAGGACCAGGGCTACGACTTCGGGTACAAGGGTCAGCGGCTGGGGCTACCCGAGTCCGGACCAGGCGCCGTGGCGGGTTTCGGTCGCAGGTTCATCGCGTTGACCATCGATTGGCTCGCGTGTGTGCTCGTTGCCCAGTTGATCAGTTCGGGACAGCCGCCGGCGTTTCTGCCGCTGGTCATCTTCTTCGTCGAAGTCGCCCTGCTCACGGCATTGATGGGCTCGAGCTTCGGCCAGCGCATCCTTGGCATCCGGGTGATTTCTTTGGCTCACGGGCGACTGGACCCCGCGCGGGTTGCCTTGCGGACCTTGCTGCTCTGCCTGGTGGTGCCGCCGTTGGTGTTCGACCGCGATCAGCGCGGCTTGCACGACAAGGCGGCAGGCTCCGTAGCGGTTCGCATGGGGCACGTCACCACCCCAGCCGCCTGAGCGTCAGTTCGGCCGCGGACCGCTTAACGCAAGGGCCGCGTGGCTGCGGGGCGGACCGCTCACCAAGCGGTCTTGGGGTTGAAGTCCTACTTGCGGGGAGGACGCATCGCCCGGGTCGACTTCGGGATCGGGCCCTTCGGCATCGGCAGCGGCTGATTGGTCAATGCCTCGAGCCGGCGCCGGATTTCAGTGACCTGGCCGGGGCTGAGGGTCTTGGGGAGTTTGCGCACGTGTTTGACCAGTGATCCGATTGGGACCTGACCCTCCTCGCGGCCCATCACGATCTCGGTGAACTGCACATCGGGGACGAAACGCGACTCCCGCTGCTTCTCGTTGCGCAGGGCGTGAGTCACTCGGTTGCCACTGCCCTCGCCCACCAAGATGACCCCAGGACGGCCGATCACTCGGTGCACGATGTCCTGATTCTTCGTCACAGCCACGGCGGGGGTGATGAACCAGCCCTTGCCCAGGGTGTTGAGTACAGCGGCTGCGGCGCCAGGTTGACCCTCGATCTGGGAGTAGGCCGCCCGCTCGGCGCGCCGGCCCAACACGATGGAAGCGGCCAGTAGGCCGGTGGTGACACCGATCAGCATGAGCCACCAGCTGTTGAGCAGCAAGCACACGACGACGGCGATCGCCACCGGGAGCAGGAACCATCCGAGCAGGATCCAACTGATCCGGGGATCGGACTTCTTGGTCATCTGGTAGGTCTGGCGGATCTGCGCCAGACGCCCGGGCTTGCCGTCCGGCCTGGGACGCCAGATCGTCGAACTCCGTGGGCTCGACCCAGCGCACGACCGGATGGTGGCGAGCCGAGGGCCGCAGGTACTGGGTGATGGTCAGCAGGTCGCATCCAGCCTCGTGCAGGTCACGCATCGCCTCGACCACCTCTTCGATGTCCTCACCCATACCCAGGATGAGGTTCGACTTGGTCACCAACCCGGCTGCGCGGGCCTGCGTGAGCACGTCCAACGATCGCTCGTACCGGAAAGCCGGCCTGATCCGCTTCATGAGGCGCGGAACCGTCTCAAGGTTGTGGGCCAGGACCTCGGGGCGGGCATCGAAGACCGCACCCAGCAGGTCCGGTTCGCCGTTGAAGTCGGGGATGAGCACCTCGACTCCGCAACCCGGCACCCGCTGGTGTACCTCCCGGACCGTCTGGGCGTACAGCCACGAGCCCTGGTCGGGGAGGTCATCACGGGCCACGCCCGTGACGGTTGCGTAGCGCAGGCCCATCTGGGCGACGGCGTCGGCGACCTTGACCGGTTCGTCACGATCAAGCGGCTCGGGACGGCCGGTATCGATCTGGCAGAAGTCGCACCGGCGTGTGCACTGGTCGCCGCCGATGAGGAATGTGGCCTCGCGGTCCTCCCAGCACTCGTAGATGTTGGGGCACCCCGCCTCTTGGCACACTGTGTGCAGTCCGCCGTCGGAGACCCGCTGCCGCAACTCGTGATAGGCCGGACCCATGACAGCCCGGGTCTTGATCCATGCGGGCTTTCGCTCAATCGGGACTTCGGCGTTGCGCACCTCGAGGCGCAGGAGTTTGCGACCGTCGGGGGTGGGAGTTGCCATGGCTCAAGCCTACGCTCGGGCCCTGGTGGCGACCAGGCGGTCGCCGACGAGGCTGGCCCCAGCCAGCACCACCATCGTGACGATGACCCAGATGTAGGCGGTGATCCAGGGCTCGACCATGAGTTCCCCTATAGCCCTGGCCATGGTCCAGTCCGCGGTATCGGCACCACTGAGCGTCCACGTCGATGACACGACGAACGCCGTGAGACCGCACACCAGCGCGGTAAGGCCGGCAGCAATCGCCAATGCCCGCAGTCTGCCCCGCTCGAGCAGGACGAGGGCGGCTCCGGCCGCGAGAATGCCCAGGATCGCCGGCACCAGCGCTGATCGCACGAAGTTGAGCGGCACACGCATCCAGTCCGGTGGCAGAGGTACCGGCACGCTCAATCCGGGCACATCGATGGCGTCCAGCGGAACCTCGACCGGGCCCAAAGTCACGACCTCGCCCGCGAGCATCTGGTCGAGGTCGAAGGTGGCCTGTCCCTCAGAGAGGTCGGCCTGCAGGCCAGGTTGCCCCAGAGTGTCCTCGTCCAGCCAGGCGAGGAATACGTTGTGGACCTGACTCGAGGCCTCCAACATCGCCCGCTCGCCGGGCTGCGAGTTCACCGCCTTGTTGACCAACGTCGAGACGGTCGGTTGCGCGCGATCCAGGAGGACGTCGGCCTGAGGTGCCAGGAAGGGGACGGTCCGGCCCACGAAGTCGCGGGCACCGTCAATCACCCCGGCGGTCGCCTGATCGGTGATCTGGGCGTCAACCTCTTCGATCTCCAGGACCTGGCGCATGGTGGCCTCGAAGGCTTGCTCATCGAGGATGCGTTCGTTGAGCCACCAGGACGCGGGGGCGATCACCCAGCAGAGAATCCAAACGAATGTGGCCAGCAGAAGCCCGAAGACCCTCACGCCCGCACCTGCCCGGTGGTGAGGATTCCGGCCAGCGCTGCAACCTGTTCGGCCGCTTCAGTCACCGTGACCGGTGTGCCGGATTCCTGGACCAGCGTGGTGACGCCGGCGTCGGCGATGCCGCAGGCGACGATCCGGTCGTAAGCGCTCAGGTCACAGTCGACGTTGAGCGCGAATCCGTGCATCGTGACTTTGCGGGAGACGCGGACCCCGATGGCAGCGATCTTGCGGGCAGGGGTGTGGTCGACCCACACCCCGCTGCGACCGGCAACCCGCATCCCGTCGACTCCGAAGTGCCCGCAGGTGAGGATCAACAACTCTTCAAGACGTCGCACATAGTCGACCACGTCCAGCGGTTCGGGCAGGTGCACGATGGGGTATCCGACAAGCTGTCCGGGACCGTGCCACGTGATCCGGCCGCCGCGATCGACGTCGATGACGGTGGAGCCGTCCACGGGCCGGTCCTCCGGCTGGGTGCGTCGGCCTGCCGTATAGACGCTCTCGTGCTCGAGGAGGAGCAGGGTGTCCGCCATGTCCCCGGCGACCACCGCATCATGAATCTCGCGCTGCAATTCCCACGCCTCCAGAAAGGGAACAACTCCCAGGTGGCGGACCTGGATTCCGGACGGGTCGAGGGACACCGCTCCAGGGTATGCACGCTGCGCCGTCATGGCGCGACGGTCGTCCGCTCGTCCACACCCAGCACGGATGTGGACAAATCCCACCACCGGCAGCCGGAACCCGGCAAGGTGTTGTCATGCAGGCGACGATTCCGCGCAACGGGCAGTGGCACCGGCTTCTGCAACCACTGCTGACCATCGACCATCCGCATCTGCAGCCCCTCAAGGCGGTCAGCCTGCGCGACGGTGGCATGCAACTCCACTACGGTCAGGCAGGGCCGTGCCCGCCTCTGTGCACGGGGTTGTGGGGCGCGCTGCGGGCAGTCCACGGGGTTGGTCTGTGGGTCGGGGACCTGTTGTCGGCGTTGGCTACGGACGATGCAGGTAGGTCGGTGATCGGCGGTGTTGGCAGTGGCTGGATCCTGACTGATCCTTTCGCCGGACACCCCAGCGCTGAGGACTCCGGCCTGCGGATCGGTTGGCGCCAACGCGTGGATCTGCAGCAACTGTCAGGTCTCGAAGCGGCCCTGACCGACTGTCAGTCCTAGCCCTTCGAGAGTCACCCGCGGGTGGGTCGAGCGGCCTCGATCATGGCGCGGATGTCGGGCTGGTCCCAGGTGAAGCCGCGTGTTCGCAGAACACCGGGGTCGATGCGCTGGCTGGCGAGAGTGTCTTCGGCGAACTCGCCTAGCACGGCTTTCAGTGCGAATCCCGGCACTGGCAGAACCGTTGGCCGGCCGAGCACCTCGCCCATCACCTTCGTCACCTGCGCGTTGGTGACCGGGTCGGGCCCGACCAGGTTCACCGGTCCCGATACGTCGTTGTCCAGCAGCCATCGCAATGCCCGCACCTCGTCGTGCAGGGAGATCGCCGACCAGTACTGCCTGCCGGAGCCGAGTTTGCCCCCGATACCGGCGCGGAAGATGGGGAACAGCTTCTGCCAGGCGCCGCCCTCAGCGGAGACCACCAGCCCAGTGCGCGCGAACGCAACTCGCAGGCCTGCGTCAACCGCGGGCGCAGCGGCTGCTTCCCAGTCCCGGACCACCCCCGCCAGGAAACCGCGGCCACGCGGCCCAGTCTCGTCAGTCAGCGTGTCCCCAGTGTCGCCGTAGTATCCGATCGCCGAGCCACACACCAGGACTCTGGGCCCGTCCACCGCGTCAGCCATGGCCTGCGCAATGGTGCGAGTGCCGTCCACCCGGCTGTCGCGGATGATCTTCTTATAGGCGTCGGTCCAGCGCTTGTCACCCACGCCGGCGCCCGCGAGATGGACGATGGCATCAAGGCCGGTGAGAGCCGACGGAGCCAAGGCCGCTCCGGGCTGCCACTCGATCTCCTGGTCGCTGCGGGCCGTCCTGCGGACGAAGCTGACAACCTCGTGGCCCGACGCCTGCAGGTCCGAGGCCAAGGCGGAGCCGATCAGCCCGGAGGCTCCCGTGATACCGATGCGCATGATGTCTAGTCTGGCGGACCCAGTGGGTGTCGCAAACCGTTAGGCTCGGCGAGCGTGTGGGATCTGCTGTGGACCGTCGCGCCGTTGGCGCTGGCCTCGGCGATCACGCCGACGTTGTTCGCCCTGCAGGTACTGGTTGTCTCGGGCCCGTCGCCCCGCACGCAAGGCAGGGCAGTGATCCTCGGCGCGGGCGGTGTTTTTGTGCTGCTGTTCGCTCTCGTGCTCGGCGGTTTGAGCCAGTTGCCTGACGCGGGCACGGGACAGACCTCGACGGCCGAGTACGTCATCGAGGGCGTCTGCGGGCTGGTGCTGGTCGCGGTGGCGATCTGGCTTCTGCGCCCGCATCCGCGCGCCGATGCCCGGATGGAGGAGAAGGTCAAGGGATACGCCGCACACGCTTCCCCCTGGATGTTCGTCGGATTGGCCGCGTACATGACCGCGACCGACTTCTCGTCGTTCCTGGTCCTGATTCCAGCGCTACACGACGTCACCAGTTCGTCGGTCGCCATGCTGGAAAAGGCGGTCGTGGTCGGGTTGCTGCTGTTGTTCGCCATGCTGCCGGTTCTGGCGCCACCTTTGGCTGTCCAATTGGCCGGTGAGCGCGGGGTCAGAATGCTGCGGCGAACGTATGCCGCGGTCATGGGCCACCAGTTGGAGGTCATGGGTGCGGTGGCCCTGATCGTGGGTGCAGTGCTGCTCTACCGGGGCTTCGTCGCGCTGATCTGACCCGGCGGGTCACAGATCCGACTCAAACTCCCCGGCCTCCAAACGGGCCTTCATGATCGACAGGAACCGCGCGGCGTCGGCCCCGTCGACCAGTCGGTGGTCGTAGGTCAAGGCGAGGAACATCATGGACCGCACGGCGATGGAGTCCGTCCCTGTGTCGTCACTGACCACCACCGGACGTTTGACCACAGCGCCGGTCCCAAGGATGCCCACCTGCGGCTGGTTGATGATCGGGGTGTCGAACAGCGCACCGCGGCTTCCGGTGTTGGTCAGTGTGAATGTGCCTCCGGCCAACTCGTCGGGGCTCACTTTGTTGGTGCGCGTGCGTTGTGCGAGATCGGCGATCTGGCGGGCCAGTCCGGCGATGTTCAAGTCGCCGGCATTGTGGATCACCGGCACCAGCAGGCCTCGCTCGGTGTCGACGGCGACCCCCAGGTGCTCACCTTCGTGGTAGGTGACCGTACCGGCATCGGTGTCCATGGATGCGTTGAGTTGCGGGAACTGCTTGAGCGCCTCGCAGGTGGCCTTGGCAAAGAACGGCATGAAGGTCAACTTGACGCCTTCGCGGGCGAAGAATTCGTTCTTCACCCGGGTGCGCAGTAGCGAGATCCGTGTGACATCGACCTCCACGACCGTGGTCAACTGCGCGGACACGGCAAGGGACTCGACCATGCGAGTGGCGATGACCTTGCG
>JALOLM010000173.1 GCA_025455985.1 Candidatus Nanopelagicales bacterium
CCCCTGCCCAGCGAGTACCCGCTGCTGCGCGAGGACCTGGTGTTGTTCACCTACCTCCACCTGGCCGCCTCGCGCGAATGCACCGAGGCTCTGGTCACAAGCCGAACGACGTCCATCGCGTACGAGACCGTCGAACTGCCCGACCGCACCCTGCCGCTACTTGCGCCGATGTCCGAAGTGGCGGGGCGGTTGGCCCCACAAGTGGGAGCGCAGACACTGCTGAAGGCCCACGGTGGACGCGGAGTCCTGCTCGGCGGCACCCCTGGTGTGCACGCTGGCAAGGTCGTCGTTATTGGCGCGGGAGTGGCGGGAAAGAATGCCGCTGCCATCGCCTTGGGCATGCAGGCGGAGGTGTTGTTACTGGACACCGACATCGCCAAACTGCGTGAGGCCGATGTGGTCTACCAGGGGCACATGCAGACCGTCGCGTCCAACAACTACGAGATCGAACGTTGCGTGCGCGACGCGGATCTGGTCATCGGCGCGGTACTCGTCCACGGTGCGAAGGCGCCCCGATTGGTCAGCAACGAATTGGTCTCGCACATGAAGCCGGGCTCCGTGCTGGTGGACATCTCCATCGACCAGGGCGGATGCTTCGAGGATTCCCGCCCCACTACCCACGCCGACCCCACCTACCCGGTGCACAACTCGTTGTTCTACTGCGTGGCCAACATGCCTGGCGCTGTGCCACACACGTCCACCTGGGCACTCACCAATGTCACGCTGCCTTACCTGTTGGAACTGGCCGACCACGGCTGGAAGCACGCCTGCCGACGCGATCACGCGCTGGCGCTGGGCTTGAACACCCATGCCGGAAACATCACCTACAAGGCGGTGGCCGACGCATTCGACATGGCCAGTGTCTCCCTGGACTCGGTGCTGGCCTGATCCGTGGCCGTACCGGTGGGTCAGGGGATCGACTCCTACCTGCAGCATGTCGCGGTGGAGAAAGGCTTGAGCCGCAACACGGTTTCGGCATACCGTCGCGACCTCGATCGTTTCGCGGACTGGCTGCGGGAACGCGAGATCGACGACTTGGCGCAGGTCTCCGCAGCCGGGTTGGGGGACTTCATCACCCATGTGTCGCGCGACGAGCACCTCGCCGCGTCGTCGGTGCGGCGTACCGTGAGCAGTGTGCGGGGGCTGTTCAAGTACCTGGGGGGCGAGGGCCTACTGGTTGCCGATCCCACTGAGGATGTCGCGGCGCCGGCGGTGCCCCTGCGCTTACCCAAGGCGCTGTCCGTGGATGCCACCGAGGCGCTCGTCGAAGTCTGTGACCCCTCGACGGTTCCCGGATTGCGCGACCGAGCCTTGATCGAGTTCCTCTACGGGTGCGGCGCGCGGATCAGCGAGGCCGTGAGCCTGACCGAGGATGCGCTGGACTTCGAGGACCGCTCGGTTCTTCTGCGTGGCAAGGGAGGCAAGCAGCGCCGGGTTCCTCTGGGCTCATTCGCGGTGACCGCGCTGGAGGCCTATCTGGTGCGTGCACGGCCGGCGCTTGCCGGTGCCCGAAAGACCGGCAGCCCGGCCCGCGAGGTGTTCCTCAACGCGCGTGGCGGACCGCTCTCACGGCAGAGCGCCTGGGCGATCATCGCTGCGGCCGCCGAGCGCGCGGGCGTGCCCGATGTCTCTCCGCACACGCTGCGGCACTCGTTCGCCACGCATTTGCTGGAAGGCGGCGCCGACGTGCGCGTCGTGCAGGAGTTGTTGGGCCACGCGTCGGTGACGACCACCCAGATCTACACGATGGTCACGATCGACCGACTGCGCGAGGTATACGTGGAGTCTCATCCGCGGGCGCTGCGCTAGAACCGCTAACCAGGGGATCAAGGGCGTGTGGCTACCGGGCCCGAACGTGGCCCCGGGTTACCGTTGCCTGGTGACTGCGCTTGTGCACGAAGAGGAACCGATCGGTTTCGCCGTGCACCTCGAGGAGTTCTCCGGGCCCTTCGACGCCCTACTTGCGCTGATCTCCAAGCACAAACTCGAGGTCACCGAACTCGCGCTCAGCCAGGTGACCGACGAGTTCCTGCAGTACATCCGCCAGCAGGGCCAGACCTGGGACCTCGACGAGGCCAGCAGTTTCCTGGTCGTGGCGGCCACCCTCTTGGACCTCAAAGTCGTCAAGCTCCTGCCCGGTGCCGAACTCGAGGACGAAGAGGACTTGGCGCTGCTTGAGGCCCGCGATCTGTTGTTCGCCCGGCTCATGCAGTACCGCGCGTACAAGGACGTGTCGGCTGTCTTCGAGCAGATGATCGCCGATGCCCCGACCATGCTTCCCCGCACTGTCGGCCTCGACCCCGACCTGACCGGGCTCTTGCCCGACGTGATCCTGGGGCTTGGTCCGGACGCGTTCGCCGCGATGGCAGCGCTGGCCCTGACGCCCAAACCCGTGCCCGAGGTCTCGACCGACCACGTGCACGCCCCGCAGGTCAGTGTGGCCGAGCAGAAGGAGATCCTGGCCGAAGTACTGGCCAGCGCCGGACGGGCGACCTTCAGGGACCTGATCGCCGATGCGGACAACAGGATGATCGTGGTGGGCCGCTTCTTGGCGCTGCTGGAGTTGTTCCGCGACGGGACCGTGCGTTTCGAGCAAGAGAAAGCGCTGGCCGAGTTGACCATCGTGTGGGAGGACGACAGTGACCCATCGGGTGATTGATCTGACGGACAGGCTGCCGTCGGCCACCGACGTTGCTGACGAAGCACCAGTCGAACTCGGTGCCCCGAGTCTGTCGGCTGCGGTTGAAGCTCTGCTGCTGATCGCCGATGAGCCGATGTCCGCGGAGGATCTCGGAACGGTCCTGAACCGGCCGACCGATGAGATCACCGAGACGGTGGAAGCGCTGCTGAGCGACTACGCCACAAGTGGTCGCGGTTTCACCTTGCGACGCGAGTCATCGGGTTGGCGCTTCGTGACCGCTGCGGACTGCTCGGACCTCGTCAGCCGCTACGTCAAGGACGGGCAGTCGGCGCGGCTGTCGCAGGCAGCGCTGGAAACGCTCGCGGTCGTGGCGTACCGTCAACCGGTCTCGCGCGGACGGGTGAGCGCTATTCGGGCCGTGAACGTGGACGGTGTCATGAAGACCCTGGTCACCCGGGGTCTGATCACCGAAGTCGGCCACGATGAGGAGTCGGGGGCCATTCTCTACGCCACCACGGAGTACTTCCTGCAGCGCCTCGGGATCGCGTCACTGGACGAACTGCCGCCGGTCGCCGACTACCTGCCCGACCTGGCAGACCTCGACTCGCCGGAACTGACCGGGGATCTCTGAGCCTGTGGAACCGCAGCGGTTGCAGAAGGTGCTCGCGGCCGCGGGGGTCGGCAGCCGGCGGGTGTGCGACGAGCTGATCGCCCAGGGCCGGGTCACCGTCAACGGTGACGTCGCGATCCTCGGGGCCCGCGTTGACCCCCAGACCGCCGTGATCCACGTCGACGGCACCCGTATCCCCACCCGGGCCGAGCACGTGGTGCTGGCATTGAACAAACCGCGTGGCGTCGCCTCCGCCATGAGTGACTCGAAGGGCCTTCCCTGTGTGGGTGACTACGTGGCGGAACGCGCCGAGCGGGTCTTCCACGTGGGCCGCCTGGATGTCGATACTGAGGGCCTGCTGCTGCTGACCAACGACGGGGATTTGGCCAACCGGATCGCCCATCCTTCCCACGGTGTCGCCAAGAAGTATGTGGCAACGGTCAGCGGGCGGGTCGATGCCCGGGTGCGAACTCGACTACGTAAGCCCGTGATGCTCGACGACGGTCCGGTGACCGTTGAGGCGTGTCGAATTGTCGACGTCAGCGATGAACGCAGTGTCGTCGAAGTCACGTTGCACGAGGGCCGCAATCGCATCGTGCGGCGTCTGTTCGAGGCGCTTGGCCATCCCGTGCAGCGACTGGTTCGCGTCCAGGTCGGGCCTGTGCGGCTGGGCCGGTTGCCGGTCGGGGCAACCCGCGAAGTCACCGGCCAGGAACTGCAGCGTTTGTATACCGAAGTGGGCTTGTAGGCTTCGGCTGTGGCAGTTCGAGCAGTGCGCGGGGCGACGCAGGTGTCCGTCGATGAACGCGAACCGATCATGGAGGCGGTCGGCGAACTCATCGGCGAGATGTTGAAGGCCAATGCCGTGAGCCCCGACGATGTCATCAGCGTGATCCTGACCTCCACCCCCGACCTCGTGTCGTGCTACCCGGCGACGGCTGCCCGGCTGGCGGGATTGGGTGATGTGCCGCTGCTGTCCGCCACGGAGGTGGCTGTGCCCAACGCAATGCCGCGCGTGGTCCGGGTGATGGCCCACGTCGATTCGGACCTCCCGAGAGCGCAGATCGAGCACGTCTACCTGCGCGGGACCGAGAGTCTGCGTCAGGCCACTGCCAATGAGTGACGTCCTGGTCAGGGGCGTTGGACTTCTCGGCACCTCGCTCGGGTTGGCCTTGTCCCAGACCGGCATGCACGCGACCTTGGAGGATCTCGATCCGGACGCCGTGCGCACGGCTGTAGGTATGGGCGCCGGCAACCAGGGACCATGTCCCAACCCCGAAATCGTCTTCGTCGCGGTGCCGCCGGATCAAATCGTCGCCGAGGTCGCCGCGGCGCTTGTGCGCTTCCCGGAAGCGACTATCACCGACGTAGGCAGCGTGAAGTCCGAACCGATCGACGCCCTCGTGAACGCCGGTGTCGATCTGTCGCGTTACGTCGGTGGCCACCCGATGGCCGGCCGGGAAGTGTCGGGTGCCGCTGCAGGCCGCGGGGACCTGTTCGAGGACCGGCCGTGGATCCTCACCCCGATTCCGCAGACCGATCCGGTGCGGCTGGCCCGGATCAGCGAAGTGGCCGCGAGCCTGCGGGCCGTGGTCCGGTTGATGGATCCCGAGGAGCATGACCGGGCGGTTGCGTTGTGCTCGCATGCGCCGCAGGTTGTAGCTTCCCTGCTGGCTGCGCAACTGCTCGGAGCTTCAGCCGCTGATGTCAGCGTGGCTGGGCCCGGACTGCGGGACACCACGCGCATCGCGGCCAGCGACCCGGAGTTGTGGGCCCAGATCCTGCTGGCCAACGCCGAGCATGTGGAGGTGCACATCTCGCGATTTGCTGAGGATGTCGACGCCTTCAGTAAAGCTCTGGTGGGACGCGACAGCGAGGGCGTCAAAGCGCTGCTCAGCCGCGGTGTCCAAGGTCGCGCGATGCTTCCGGGTAAGCACGGTGGTGAGGCCGCTGATGCCGTGACAGTTTCCGTAGTGATCGAGGACGCACCCGGACAGCTCGCGGCGTTGTTCCAGCGTGCGGGGGAGGCCGACGTCAACCTGGAGGATGTGCGCATCGAGCACACCCTCGGCCGCCTGCGAGCGATCGCACATCTGGTGGTGCAGCCGGACAGTGAGCAGCGACTGCGGGAGTCCTTGACCCTCGGCGGCTGGAGATTGCGAGGCTGAGGCGGCGCGGTCGGTTGTTGC
>JALOLM010000174.1 GCA_025455985.1 Candidatus Nanopelagicales bacterium
TCCTCCAAGGCGCTGCTCCCGCGGGTGCGCTCCCCGTTCCACCCGGCGTGCGCGGTGAGGATCAGTTCAGTGCAACCGGCCTGCTCTGCGACCTGGTCGAGGGCCACCAGCCACGGGGTGATCTGTGCGGCGTCGTTCTGGTCCTTGCCGGTGTAGGCGCGGCCGAACGGGTCCACGATCAGGCACTCAGCGCCTTGGGCGATCAGCCGGGCCACCAGTTCGTCGCGGCCCTGCTCGGTGGCCAGTGGGTTGGCGCAGCCGCGCAGGTTCTCCACGTACATGCGGTGCCCGTCGATGCCGATGTCGTCCATCCACCGGGCGAACGTGGCACCGGTGACCTCGTAGTTGAGTACGGCGATCCGCCCGGCGATGGGGGCGGTGTGGAACTCCCCGAGGAACGGCACCCCGTCGAGCAGGCTGCGGCCCATGTTGCCCACGGCGGTGGTCTTGCCGGTCTTGCGCTGCGCGGTGAACAGCATCCGCCCGCCGGCCGGGAGCAGCCGCTCGATGCGCCAGGACTCGGTCTCAGGTCGGGCGAGGATGTCGGCCACGGTGCCCGCGTCCGGCGGTGGCTTGGGATTGGCCCGCTCCTTGATCTCGGTCAGGATGGCCTTGGCGCGTTCGCGGCGCAGCATGTCGCCGACCATCTCGGACAGCAGCCGGTCCGCTGCGAGCTCGTCGGCGACGGTGGGTGGCAGGTCTACGGGTGCTGTGAGTTGCGGTTCGGGGGCGGGTGGCGGCTCGGTGATGGTGCCGAAGTCCAGCGCGCCGATGTCGTGCCCGGCGTCGAGGTGGTCGGACACGTCCGCCTTGGGGGTGGCCACCTTGGGCTGCGCGAGCAGCGCGGTTCCGCCGTCGGCGGTGATCCGCTCGGCCCACGCCATCGCCAGCCGGATGCCGACGGTGTCCCGGTCGGCGATGACGATGCAAGCCCGACCAAGCAGCGCGCTCAGGTCGTCGGGAATGTCGCTGGGGTTGGACCCGGCGGCGGTGACGGCGGCCAGCCCGAGGCTGTGCAGCCGGTCGGCGTCCTTCTCCCCCTCGACGACGTACACGGTGGGGTGCTCGGCGATGCTGTGCAGCCCGTACAGGGGCAACTCGCGCAGGGGTGTGCCCCGCAGCCCATCGACCCATCCGGTGTCGCCGTATGGGCGCTGCCAGAGGAACGTCTTGCGGGCTCCCTCCTCGAACCTGACCTTGCGGGCCACGATGGTGCCGTCCGCGGTCACGTAGTCGTAGTGCGCAGTCTTGACCCCGATGGCCCCAGTGCCGGTGCCGCCCGTGTGATGCTTGCGCCCGCCGCTGGGCGGGTCCTTGGGGATCTGCTGGGTGAGCCGCCCGAGCACCTGCGCCACCCAGCGGCGTCGGGATGACGGATCGGCGGGCGCGCATGAGAAGCAGTTGAGCAGCAGCGCCCCGTCGCGGCCTTCGGCGATGGTGGCGCTCGGCCAGGAGTCGTGGTGGTCGGGGTGGGCGCAGCGGTGCAGCCAGTACTCGGACCCGTCGCGGTTGTGGCGCATGGCCGGGTCCGCCCCGATGTCGTGGAGGGCTTGCACCGCTTCCCCGATGGTCATGCCACCGCCGCCCAATGCCAGCACGGTCACTGCGCCTCGATTCGGTAGTTGTGCGACACCAGACCGAGCTCGGCGTTGCCGCGGTGATGGGGGCGCACCCACACACGCTGCCCGCCCTTGTGTGTGAACTTCTCGGAGGTGAGGCTGCGCCAGTGTCCGCGCACCATGTGCCACGCCTTGCCGTGGGCGTCCTTCCGGTCACTCCGCCAGGTACCGCGGTCATATCGGAGGCCGGGCAGGTCGATGGTGGTCACCTTGTCGGGGTGCGGCTTTCCTCGCTTCGCTGCTGCCTTCAGCAGTCTGGGCGGCGTCTGGCTGACTGTGACGATCGTCGGGTCGGCTTGCGCCATTGAATTGATGAGCAGGACAGTCCCTGTGACGCCGCCGAAGATTTCCCTACCGCTGTATTTCATGAGCGAAGTGGTATCTACCTGCGAAAGATGAATGAGCGCTGCGTAGTCTCCGGATTCGGTAGTAAATAGGTGGCATCCAAATGGCCACATGATGACCTGGCCGACTTCGTTCAATGTGAGGAAGTTGATCGTAGCCGCGGTGACTATTCCCGGGGTCCGAGTCTCACTTTCATAGAAGTTGCTCCCGTCGATAGAGGACACCGGGACGGACACCATCGCCGCAACCGTGTCTTCGATTTGCCACCATCCATACAGACCGATTGCCGCTTTTGATGGAAGTGGCAACGGCTCCTCCCACGTAAGGAGGATGCCAAAGTCTTCGAATCGTGGTTTCACTCCCTTGGAAGTGATGGTTGACATGGCGGTCCAGTGATCCCGCACATCTACATAGGACTCCCGCAACTGCCTGCGGAACTCCACCGCGATCTCGCCATTGCCTCCGATGTGCTGGAACCACTCCAGCCACCTCGGGTCCGTGTCTGCGGGGACTCCGAGCCGGTACCTACCGGACAGGAATCCACGTGCCATGTCGCTGGCGAATGATGTGTTCACGTGCCCGCCCACGGCTCGAACGTGGGTGCCTGCCAGCCGGGCGACTTGCTACAGCTGCCCTGCGAGCGCGGCCACGACTTCGGGTGAGTACCCGGTGGCGATGGCGACCTCGGGCTGGCTCATGCCCGCGCGGAGCAGGTCCTTCGCGGACTCCACCGGATTGGCCGCGGGTGCGGGTGCCATAGCGTGATCGGCCGGCATGGGTGCAGGTGCGGCCGGCGCGGTGGCGAACGGGTCAGCCTTGGGCTGCTCGGCGAGCACCCCACCGAGCCCGCTGCCGGGGGTGATCTTGTAGGCGAACACTCGCGGGTCCTTCGCCTTGCCCACCCCCGAGGTCCACACCGCAGAGAACGTGTCGCCGGGGGTCGGCTCGGCCACCCCAGCGGCCCGGCAGGCGTCGGCGAGGGCCCGCTTCTGCCCGCTCCACAGGTTGATGGTGAGGCTGCGCTTGCCGTCGTCGTCGGCGTCCGCCCGCTCGGTGGTCTGTACCTCGATGACGGCCTGCATCTTGGGGGTGCCGTCGTCCCAGAAGTCGAGGTCGACGGACTCGAACTTACGGGCCTGCCGGATGATGACATCGGTCACCACGCCGCCCACGACGGTGCCCTGCCCGATCTCATCCCACTTGTAGAACGCTCCGCCGCCCTTGAGGGCGTCTGCGAGTGTGCTCATGCTGCTTCTCCTGTTTCTTCAGTTGCCCAGCGCGTCAGCGAGGGTCAGGGGTGCCGCGGTGCGGGCCTGCACCGCGGCGTCTCCGGGGCACGCGGCCCCGAGGTCTGTGGAGCCCGGCCGCCACCACGGGCACCAGGTGCACGGCCCGTCGGCGGTGGGCAGCAGCGGCAGCGCCGCCGCGGGGGTCAGCGCGTCGATCAGCGCACCGATGCGGTGCAGCCGGTTCAGCGCGTCGATGGCGATCTGCTCGTCGTAGGGCTCGGTCCACAGGTAGCGGTCGGTGAACTCGCCCTCCCGGGTCCAGAACATGATCGCCACGTGCGCCACGTCCCGGCCCTGCGCGGCGAACCCGCGACCGTACAGGTGGGCCTGCGCCCGGTACTGCTCGCCGGGGCCGTGGGCTTTGTAGTCGCGCAGCTTGTTGCGGCTGGTCGTCTTGTGGTCGATGACGGTGCCGGTGGGGATGTGGAACAGGTCCGCCTGTCCGGTGATGGGCACCCCGCCGACCTCGCCGACGGTGACCCGGGTCTCGGTCAGCCAGGTGGTCCCTTCGAGGTCGGCGTTGTAGAACATGACCTCGAAGGCGGAGTGCACCGCGGTGCCGATGGCCGGCTTCCACGCGATGCCGCGCTCGTTGACCTCAGGTGTCGCGGCCAGCTTGTAGCCGAGCCGCCGCTCGCAGGGTGCCCCGATCTCGGACGGCCCGATGCGGACCTGCTGGGATCGCGGGTGCCAGGTGAGCGCGTTGGCGATGACCTCCACCATGGCGGCCTCAACGGGGTGGGTGGTCACTTGGCCACCACGAGGAACGGGTCGCCCTGCTTGGTACACAGCGACCAGGTGACCTCCCCGGCCACGGCCTTGACCTTCGCGGAGTCCACCTTGGTTACCGTGCAGGCGGCCAGTGTGTCGGCGTTGAGCACCGACCGCGCCAGCGACTCGTCGAAGGTGCGTTTTCCGGGGGCGACCCGCCAGCGGGGTACCCCGCCGACCTCGATCACCGTGCCCGGCTCAGTGGTGGCCACGATGACCGCCCGCAGTCGGCGGATCTCGTCGTTCAGCTCCTGTGCTTGTCCTTCTAATACTGCCAGTCGTGCGGCGTCGTCGGTGATGCTCATCTCTGCTCCTTCGGTTTCTCGGTTGGGTTGGGTCGCGGTCGGTAGTCGTCGCACCCGCACGCGATGCACCGGGGCTCATGCCACGCGGGAGGGTGGGCGCAGCGGCAGGGGGTCACCACAGCACCTCCTGCACGGCGCCGAGCTCGCCCCACTGGTCGGCCATAGCGGCGGCGATGCCCTCGAATGTGCGGGACCGCTCCTTCCACCTGTCCGGGCCGGGGGGCATCATGTGGACGCGCGGCTCCCGGCCGTCGACCACCTCTGTCGGCGTCAGCGGGGGCAGGTTCTTGAGCCACAGGCAGGTGGCCTTCGTCTCCCCGTGACCGAACTGCCACGGCTGGATGATCTGGTCGGGGCGGCGGATGCGGGAGCTGATGACGCTGACCGGGTTCTCCAGCGCAATCCGGTCGATAGGGGCGTCGAGCAGCAGCCGCACGAACTCCAGTGCGGTCGCCGGCCGGTCACCCTTGCCGGCGAACCAGCGCGCCCCGGAAACGGCGAGGTCGGTGCAGGGCGGGTGCGCCACCATCAGGTCCCACCCGTCGCCGAGCAGGTCGCGAACGTCGCCCTGGTGGTGAGGCCCGGGGGCCTCGGTGGGCAGCAGGTCGCAGCTCAGCGCGTCGTGACCGCGGGCAATGAAGGCGTCGCGGACCCGGCCGCTGTACTCGCAGGCGACGAGGACCCTCATGGCCTTAGGTCCTTGTCCAGCAGGGCGAACCCGGCGCACCATGCGACGATCAGGGCGAGGGCCAGCACCCGGCGGCAGGTCATCGGCAGTCCACGCAGACGCCATCGACGACCCGAGCCGACTCAAGGTGGCACCGGTCGCACACGGCGCGCGATCGCGACGGTGTCGCGTCGTTGGAGCACCCGGCGTGAACCAACTCGTCTTCGTCGTAGGTGACCGTCGTGCCGGGCGCGATGTATCCGTCACACCCAGCACACCGGCCCGGGTAGCGGGCCTCGAACGTCCTCACGGCCAGTCCCCCGCCCCGTTGTCGTCCTCTGGCGGCAGGTTCAGCGCCCATGCCAGGGCGCGGGCGGCGGCCACCCGGCCCCGCTCATCGGCGCGGATGATCGGCTCCACGGCATCGACCA
>JALOLM010000175.1 GCA_025455985.1 Candidatus Nanopelagicales bacterium
AGGGTAGAGATGTGTGGCTGGATGGGGAGCTGGTGCAGCTCACACGTACGGAGTTCGATGTGCTCGCCGCCCTGGCTCAACGACCGCGGATGGCATTCTCGCGTCGCCAACTCATCGACCATGTCTGGGGGGAAACGTGGGTGGGCGATGAGCACCTCGTCGACGTGCACGTCGGGCACCTACGGCGCAAGGTCGGTGACGATGCCACCCGGGGCAGATATGTCCGTACTGTGCGCGGCATCGGTTACCGAATGGGCACCGGCGAATGACATCAGGCGCATCCAGCCCGCCGGGCGAGGTGGGCCAGCAGCGGTCAGGCGGCGGGTTCGCGACCCGATTGCTCGCCGCACAGGGACTCGTACTGGTGGCCGGGGCGTTGACGACCTGGTTGGTTGCCTTCATCGTGGGACCGAGCATCTTCCATGACCACCTGTCTCAGGCCGGGGTCCCGCACACCGACACGGAAACTCGTCACATCGAGGAGGCTTTCGCGTCGGCTCTACTGATCTCACTGGGTGTCGCCCTACTGGCTGCGGCAGCGGCAGCACTCGCGGTGTCCTGGTACCTGAGCCGCCGCGTACAGCGCTCGCTGGGACAGGTGACTGACGCCGCCGGGCAAATAGCCAGTGGCCATTACACCGCGCGCGTACACTCCCCGGGCCTGGGCAGTGAGTTCGCCTCGCTCGCCGACACCTACAACTCACTGGCGCAGAGATTGGCGTCGACCGAAACTACCCGGCGACGGATGCTCGCCGATCTGGCCCATGAGATGCGCACGCCGCTGGCTACAGTCAACGCCCACCTGGAGGCTATCGAGGACGGTGTGCGCGACCTCGACCCCGAAACGCTGTCGGTGCTGCGCGAGTCCACCCGACGGCTGGGCAGGCTCGCCGAGGACATCGGGGCTGTCTCTCGCGCCGAAGAAGGCAACCTTGACTTGCAGCTGCGGACG
Source organism: Candidatus Nanopelagicales bacterium (assembly GCA_025455985.1). Lineage (GTDB taxonomy): Bacteria > Actinomycetota > Actinomycetes > S36-B12 > UBA10799 > JADKAV01. Next base: position 953 of record JALOLM010000175.1, read on the forward strand.
GTCGATGCCGCATCTCTGGCCAGCATGGCCACAGCCGCGGCAGCGGACCGTTACGCCGCCAAGGGTGTCGTCCTCCACTGCGAGGCGCGGCCAGTTGGTTCACTCACGGTGGACTCCGCACGGATCAGCCAGATCCTTGACAATCTCCTCGCCAACGCGCTGCGCCACACCCCCAGCAGCGGACAAGTGACCTTGGCGTGCCGACGAGTCGACCGTTGGGTGGAGTACAGCGTCACCGACACTGGTGAGGGAATCGCCGCCGAACACCTGCCGCACTTGTTCGACCGTTTCTACCGGGTCGACACCGCCCGTGACCGCAATCACGGTGGTTCCGGTATCGGCCTGGCCATCGCCAAGGCCCTCGCTGAGGCACACGGAGGCGGCATCTCCGCGACCAGTCCAGGGCCGGCACATGGGACGACGTTCACGTTGCGGCTGCCTGGCTGAACCCGACGGCTATTACCACAACAAACGCGGCTGCAATCCTTCACCGAACCTTCACTGGACCATAGTCGGAATCATCGGGAGCGAGGTCGACGCTGGTGAGTAGAAGGAACCCATCACCACGCGAGGGGAGCTCCCATGGGCATGCGACCACGACCGAGCACGTCGGCCACCGGCACCACTCGGGCGGTTACTGAGGCAGCACCGGCGAGGGTGACGGTGGTGGAGTCTGAGGCCTGTCACTTCTGCGCCGACGCCCACCAGGTCCTGCGCGAGGCGGCGGCCAATTACCCACTGGAAGTGCACACCGTCGATGCCCGCAGCCCTGAGGGGCAGGCCTTGATGCAGGCCGAACGGGCCACGATGAGCCCCCTCATACTGCTGGACGGGCAGTTCTTCTCCCACGGCCGACTGCCACGGCGAAAATTGCACAAAGTGCTCGAGCAGCGGTTCGCCGAACCGGGGGCAATCAACGAAGTTTCTGGCACAGGAGCCCGCCATGGGTAACCTGCTGACGACCGGCTCGGTCCTGGCGGCGTTCTTTGCTGGCGGGGTTGCGCTCTTCGCCCCCTGCTGCATCGTGTTCCTGGCCCCGTCCTACCTTGCGGTTGCGGTTAAGAACCGTCGGTGGCGGCTCCTGCCTTTGACGGGGGTCTTCGCCGCCGGCCTCGCACTGGTGTTAGTGCCGATCACCCTCGGCATGAGCCTGGTGGCCTCCACGATTGCGAACTATCACCAGCCGCTGTACTACGTCGGCGGCCTGCTGATGCTGGCACTGGCAGTGTTGAGCCTCTCCGGGCGAATGATGAGCCTGCCGTCGTTTCTGCGCGCCCCCGATACCCGGGCCGGGGATACCGGTAGCTTCTTCGCCCTCGGCGTCTTCTCGGGAATCGCCAGCTCCTGCTGTGCGCCTGTGCTCGCCGGGGTGATGACACTTTCTGCGCTCTCCGGCTCGGCGATCGGTGGCCTCACTCTGGGCCTGGCCTACACGTTCGGCATGGTGTTCCCATTGTTTGTGATGGCACTGCTGTGGGACCGGTACCGGCTCGGTGAGCGGCAGTGGCTTCGCGCCAAGCCGATTAGGCTGCGGGCCGCGGGCCGCGTGCTGGCCACAAACACCGTGAACCTCGCTGTAGCGATCGCATTCGCGGTGATGGGTGGGTTCGTCATCTACCTGGCCAACACAGCCCAAATGACCGGCGGTCCCGGCTTCCAGGTCGCGATCGGCGAGGGTCTCGAGCGCATCTTCATACAGATAGAAGCGTGGACCGACCCGATCCCCGAACCGATCCTTGGCTTGGCCGTCCTCGCCTTGGCCGGCGTGTTCGTCATCGCTACCCTGCGGGGCCGCGATGTGCACGGAACCGATGAAGATGCCGAGCGTCACGACGCAGTGCCGGCCCACACCACCACCCATCACCACTGAACATCAGAGCCCCCAGGAGACGACATGTCACACAAAGCCGCGGAGCAGTCCCGAGCCCAACGCCACACCGCGGGCATCACGCAGAGGCAACGCCGTCGCCGGCAAGGCGGGCTCATCTGGATACTCGCCGGGCTCGTGCTAGCCGTTCTTGTTGCCGCGATGATGCTGACATCCAGGCCAGAATCCTCCGCAACGATTCGCAGCGCACCCGACTTCACCCTCTCTGACACTGCCGGGGTCACCCACACCCTGGCCCAGCACCAAGGAGAGAACGTCCTGCTCTACTTCTCCGAAGGCGCCGGCTGCCAATCCTGCCTAGTGCAGATGGCCGAAATCGAGAAGAGCGCCGACAAGTTCGCCGACCTGAACACCACCGTTCTGCCAATCGTGATGAACACCAAGGACCAGATCACCCGCGATATGGACCTCAACGGGGTGAAAACACCGTTCCTGCTGGATGACGGCGCCGTGTCCGCGGCGTACGGCACCCTTGGAAAGGGCATGCATGGCGGCCTACCGGGTCACAGTTTCGTGCTCATCGATGAGTCCGGTCAACAGCGCTGGTACGGCGAGTACCCGTCGATGTGGCTCAGCCCGAGTGCATTGCTCGACGAGATCCGCAGCCGCCTCAACACCTGAGGCGAGAACGCAACGCCTCTGCGACGCACCCAAAGGTTCAAGGATTCCGGGGAGGCCGCCAAGCCAGCCAGTTCAGATAGCCGGTGTGGTTCACACGCGGACATGCCCAGCCGAAGCGAACCGGCCCGCGGCGCGTTCCGACAAGCCTTCCCCTAAGACCTGCCCAGGAATATGCATGTGCATCACCGGCAAAACCAGAACCTTGAACTGCCGATGCTTGATTCAACCGCCGGCCACTGCGGATGCGAATCGAACTCCCTCCAAGAACCCTGCCGATGCGGTGGTGCCCAGATTGAAAAATCACCAGGACGTCTTAGTCCCAACGAGTCTCCCGTCGTGGGACAACGAACTAGGGTTCCCAAGTTCGGTCTGGGCGGGGGTGCACCAGCCGCAGTCGACCAGTCGGGCACGCACCTTGGTGGCGGTAGGTAGCAGCCCGGTGAGCGGTTCGGAATATCGTCCGAATTCATCGAAGAGAAACGCTTTGCCCACCTGCGCCCAGCGGCCGTGGCGCCGCACCTGCAGCACGACAGCGCCGGTGGCTCCCATTCTGCCTTTGGTCACCGTCTGGGCGGTGGCTCTGCCGGAGAGCACAGACACGGGGTTGGACCGCCGCCCTCTGGTGGTGACGCGCAGTGTCACGGCGGACGGGTTGCGCGAGACCACGATCGGCGATGTCGGCAGCGTCAAGCGGCCCATCTGGTCCCCCACCGGGTCACTCACCGTCATCGTGGCCCCCATGCTGACCGTGCGGCTGGCGTCCCACGTGTCAGGGATGCATAGGGCACCGGAGAGAGTTCCAGCGTCCGGGTCGTCGACCATGGGGACGAGCGAGGCCTTCAAGGGGCTGTTGCTGCCGGCCTGACGCAGTTCCAGGTCTACTGTCAGGTACCAGTCCTGCGGGTGGACGTATGCCACTGACCAGGGCAGATGCACACATCCGGGCCCATCGAAGCTCACCCGGTCGGGGATCGCGTAGCTCACCGTGGACCCTGCGATGCTGCCGCTGCCGGTCACCTCCCCGACCGCGGGTCCCCCCGCCCACACACCGAGGGTTGCGGCCACGATCAGACCGCCGCCAGCAAACCGTCGTGTCCAACTGCGCCTGCGAATATCTCCCTGCATGCGCTCGAACGTAGTGCTGATAGGCGCCGACAGCGTCCGGCTATCCACAAAGGGCGATCCTCGAGCCTTCCCCCACCCTTGCCCTCGCGCCTCTCCCCCCTTCGTCGGCCTCGGACGAACAAAGCGACCGCCGTCGTTCCACATGAGGCGCGAAGGGACCCACCTCGTTCAAGGACTCAGCCGGGGTAGGCGCTGGCGGGTTGTGGCGGCGATATGACTATCCCGCGACGTCGATGGGTGCGGCCGGGCGACCGCCAGCGCTTTTCCCAGCGACCTCGGTTCCGCCTCATTGAGTGCGGCCAGCACCGAGTCGATGGCCAGGGTGGTGTGCTGCTGGATCAGCCCGGCCAGCAGGTTCCTGTCCCCCTGGCCCAGTTCCGCGGTGTAGACGCCGAGGCGGCGGATCTCCTCGATCTGCGCGAACAGACCACTGTCCGCGACCGCGGCCAGCCGGTAGTCGGCCAGCACGCACACCAGCGGGTCACTGGCCAACAACGCGGCACGGATCGCCGCCGGGCCGAACAGCCGCTGATAGTCACTGGGGTCCAGGTCGTGCACCTCGACGTAGCGCGGCACCGGCACACCGCCTTGGGTGAGGGTGTCCAGGGCGTCGCGGGCGGCCCGCCGGCCTGCGTCGTCGGCGTCGGTCCACACCACCACCTGTCGGCCTTGGGCGCTCAGGTGCTGAGCGTGTTCGGCGCTCAGCGCCGTCCCGTTGCTGGCCACGCCGACCGCCCGCTGATTGGTGGCCAGCGTGATCGCCAGGGCATCCCACGGTCCTTCGACCAGGACAACGGTGTCGGTGTGGCCGCGGATCTGCTCGAC
>JALOLM010000176.1 GCA_025455985.1 Candidatus Nanopelagicales bacterium
GCCAGATTCGCGGTGTAGCGGCCGGCCACACCGGTGGCCCCGACGCTGAGGCTGTTGGTGAGGAGGTCGCCGACGTTCGGTCCGAACAGCAGGCTGGTCTCGTTAGTCCTGAACTCCCAGGACTCACCGTCGAAAAACTCGCAGGTGACCGAGATCCTTGGGGTCGGGGACACGAAGACGTCCAGGTCGTACCTGCGCGCCTTGTAGGTGTCGTCTGGGTCCTCCTGCACCTGGAGGCTGGTGTTCAGCCCATCGACGGAGAACGATCCGCTGCTGGGCGCCGCCGAACAGTTGCGCCGGTTCTCGTTGTGCAGCACCGTCGCGTCGTAGTTCCAGTTCACGGTCCCCTCGATGCCGGTGTAGTGAACCGCGCCGTCGTCCCACGGGGTGTTGATGACGGGGTCGCGCTCCTGGTACTGGAACGTGATCGGGCCGCTCCACGACGTCCCGGAGTTCTGCTCACCACCGAATGTGCCCTTGTACTGCCTCGCGAACGCCGTGATGATGACCGGCCGGGATTTCACGTCGCGGCCTTTGCCGGCAGGCACTGCGATGCTGCGCAGCGAGTACTGCCCGGGGCTGGCGAACTTGTTGGACAGCTTCACCTTCCCGTTCTTGGGCACCTTGTAGGTCTTGACAGTGCGGAACGGGCCGCTGCCGGACTTTACCTGCAACTTGATCTGCTTGTAGCCCTTGACCTTGACTGTCTGTCGCCAGGTGTCGCCGGCGATCAGTTGCCGGGTCTTGAGCAGGGGTACCAGGTCATCCTTGGCCTGGATGGTTGCCGGACCACTCGGGCCGGCCAGCGCCGGGGCGGTGATCATGAACGGAGTCGCGGCGACGACCGCGGCCGTCGTGACGACGATTGACGTGTTCCACTTCATGGCGCAGACCCCTCACTCGACCGTGGCTCACACTACTGTTCACCCGGGCCGGCTCCAATCCCCTGAATGGACCCCCGGCGCGCCACGACGAGTTCCGGACGACCGGATCCAGCAGGCGGTGCGACGCGCTACCTGTCCGGCCCAGCGACTACCGTCAGAGCCGTGCGTGACAATTCCTCTGAGGGCTCCGGCGCCCCCTCCCCCACCGCTGAGGCCTACTGGCAGAATCTGCCGTCGAACAACCTCGTGGCCCCGGAAACGCTCAACGGCCGGTTCACCGTGCTGGACGTGTGGCCACGCGTCGAAGGTGGCCGTCGTCCGGTCAAGGCCGCCGTGGGTGAACTGGTGATGGTCAACTGCGTGGCCTTCCGCGAGGGCCACGACATGCTCGGGGTGGATCTGGTGGCCACCGACTCCCAGGGCCGCAGCGTGCGCACCCCGATGACCCCGCGCAACAACGGCACCGACATGTGGGACGGCAACTTCCGGCCCAACACCGAGGGCGCCTGGACGTTCAGCATCGCCGCATACAGCGACATCCTGGGGACCTGGCGGCACCGCGCCGAGGTCAAGATCCCGGCCGGGGTGGACGTGGAACTCGAACTCGAGGAGGGCGCCCGGATCCTCAGCCGGGCCGACGTGCCCGACCAGACCCTGATCAGCAAGGCCACCGCCGGCCTGCGCGACCCCAGCCTCAGCGCTGCTGAACGTCTGGCCGCCGGGCTGGACGAGACGTTGTGGAAGATGCTGCGGGAGAACCCGATCCGCGACCTGGAGACGCTGTGCGGGCCGTGGCCGGTGTACGCCGACCGGCGCCGGGCGTTGTTCGGATCGTGGTACGAGTTCTTCCCCCGCAGCGAGGGCGCCACCATGGAACCGCCGCGCAGCGGAACCTTCAAGGACGCCGCGTCACGCCTGCCCGACATCGCCGCCATGGGGTTCGACGTGGTCTACCTGCCCCCGATCCACCCGGTCGGAACGGTCAACCGCAAGGGCCCGAACAACACCTTGGACCCGGGCCCGGGCGACCCCGGCTCCCCGTGGGCCATCGGTTCGGCGCAGGGCGGTCACGATACCGTCCACCCGGACCTGGGCACGATCGACGACTTCGACGCCTTTGTGAAGCGCACCAACGAACTCGGCATGGAGGTGGCCCTGGACCTCGCGCTGCAGGTGGCACCGGACCACCCCTGGGCGGTGGCCGGGAAACCCTGGTTCACCGTACGCGCGGACGGTTCCATCGCCTACGCCGAGAACCCCCCGAAGAAGTACCAGGACATCTACCCGATGTGGTTCGACGGCGACCCGGAGGGCTTGACCGAGGAGGTGCTGCGGGTCATCCGTTACTGGATGGACCACGGCGTGCGCATCTTCCGGGTGGACAACCCGCACACGAAGCCGGTGCGTTTCTGGGATCACGTGATCAACGAGATCAAGCGCACCGACCCGGACGTGCTGTTCCTGGCCGAGGCCTTCACCCGCCCGCCGATGATGCGGGCGCTGGCCGAGGTGGGCTTCGACCAGTCCTACACGTATTTCACGTGGCGCAACGAGAAGGGCGAGCTCGAGGAGTACCTGCGGGAACTGTCCGGTCCTGCCTCGGCCTATATGCGGCCCAACTTCTTCGTCAACACCCCCGACATCCTGCACGCCTACCTGCAGTACGGGGGTCCGGCGGCCTTCTCGATCCGGGCGACCCTGGCCGCCACGATGGCGCCGACCTGGGGTGTCTACAGCGGTTACGAGTTGTTCGAGCACGTCGCGGTGCGCCCGGGCAGTGAGGAGTACTTGGACTCCGAGAAGTACCAGTACCGCCCGCGCGACTGGCGTCAGGCTCAGGAAGCCGGACAGTCGCTGGCGCCCTATCTGACATTGCTCAATGACATCCGGCGCCGCCACCGGAGCCTGCAGCAACTGCGGCACATCGTCTTCCACCAGATCGACTCCGACCGGATGATCGCCTACAGCAAGCGTGACGGGGCGGACACGGTCATCGTGATCGTCACCCTGGACCCGTTCGGTCCGCGTGAGGCCACACTGCATCTGGACATGCCGGCACTCGGTCTGGACTGGCACGACCGGTTCGTCGCGCAAGACCTGATCAGCGGCCAGAGTTTCTCGTGGTCTGCCACCAACTTCGTGCGTCTCGACCCGCACCTGTCCTGCGCCCACATCATGTCGGTCCGACCTGGAGTCATCTGATGATCACCGTGGATTCGCAAGCCCTTGCTGCCCTCGTCGACGGCACCCACGCTCAGCCGCATGAGATCCTGGGCGCCCATCCCGACAGCCTCGGTGTGACAGTTCGCGTGTTACGCCCGGACGCCACGGCCGTCGATGTGGTTGTCGGCGACGAGGTCTTCGCGATGGATCACGAGTACTCCGGCGTCTGGGTGGTGGAACTGCCCGGCACGGCCGTCCCGGACTACCGCCTGGCGGTCGCCTACGGCGGGGACAAGATCCCGGCCGACGACCCGTACCGGTTCCTGCCGACATTGGGCGATGTCGACCAGCACCTCATCGCCGAGGGCCGCCACGAGCAGTTGTGGGAGGTCCTCGGCGCCCACGTCCACCGCTACGAGACCCCCAACGGCCCGGTGCAGGGCGTGGCGTTTGCGGTTTGGGCGCCCAATGCCCGCGGCGTACGGGTAGTCGGCGACTTCAACTACTGGAACGGCACCGCGACCCCGATGCGCTCGCTGGGGTCCAGCGGGGTCTGGGAGGTGTTCGTTCCGGAGATCGGCGCCGGCACCCGGTACAAGTTCGAGATCATCGGCCGTGACGGTGTGCGCCGGCTCAAGGCCGACCCGATGGCCCAGGCCACAGAGGTCCCACCCGCGACCGCATCGGTGGTCTTCGACTCGCAGTACTCCTGGGGCGACGACGTGTGGCTGCGCGAGCGCGAAGGCCGTCCGGCTCACGAATCACCCATGAGCATCTACGAGGTCCACCTCGGATCGTGGCGGCAGGGCTTGTCCTACCGGCAGCTGGCCGAGGAGCTCACCGAGTACGTGCTGACCCACGGGTTCACCCACGTGGAGTTCCTGCCCGTGATGGAGCACCCCTTCGGCGGGTCGTGGGGTTATCAAGTCAGCGCCTACTACGCACCCACCGCCCGCTTCGGTACGCCGGATGACTTCCGCTACCTCGTCGACCGACTGCACCAAGCCGGGATCGGCGTGCTGGTGGACTGGGTCCCCGCGCACTTCCCCAAGGACGAGTTCGCCCTCGCCCGCTTCGACGGCACGCCGCTGTACGAGCACGCAGATCCGCGGCGCGGTGAGCACCCGGACTGGGGCACCTTCGTGTTCGACTTCGGCCGTCCCGAGGTGCGGAACTTCCTCGTGGCCAACGCCGTCTACTGGTGCGACGAGTTCCACATCGACGGGCTGCGCGTCGACGCTGTGGCCTCCATGCTCTATCTGGACTACTCGCGCAACGAGGGGGAATGGTCTCCGAACGCTTACGGCGGGCGGGAGAACCTCGACGCCGTGCAGTTCCTGCAGGAGATGAACGCCACGGTCTACAAGCGGGTGCCCGGTGCCTTCACGGTCGCCGAAGAGTCGACGGCATGGCCTGGCGTCACCCGCGGAACACACCTGGGCGGGCTGGGTTTCGGTTTGAAGTGGAACATGGGCTGGATGCACGACTCGCTGGGGTACGTGCACCGCGATCCCATCCATCGCCAATGGCACCACAACGAGATGACCTTCGCGCTGGTCTACGCCTGGAGCGAGAACTACGTCCTGCCCATCTCGCATGACGAGGTCGTGCATGGCAAGGGCTCCCTGTTGGGCAAGATGCCCGGGGATCACTGGCAACGGCGGGCGAACCTGCGTGCCTTCCTGGCCTACATGTGGGCCCACCCCGGCAAGCAGTTGCTGTTCATGGGTTCGGAGTTCGGGCAGGAGTCCGAATGGTCCGAGGGGCGCAGCCTTGACTGGTGGCTGCTCGACCAGCCGGACCATGCGGCTTTGTCGCGACTGGTCGCCGACTTGAACGCCGAGTACCGGGACAATCCTGCGCTGTGGAGTCTGGACATCGACCCGATGGGCTTCGAGTGGATCGACGCCAACGACGCTTCGGGTAACACCTTCTCCTGGCTGCGACGCGGCAAGGATGGCGAACTGCTGGTGTGCGTGGTCAACTTCAGCGCGATCCCGCATCACGACTACCGGATCGGCCTGCCCACCGACGGCGTCTGGACGGAGGTCGTCAACACCGACGCTCTGGATTACGGCGGCAGCGGCGTGGGCAACTTCGGCGCGGTCGAGGCCGAAGCCGTCGAGTGGCACGGCCGGCCGTTCAGCGCACGTATGTCGGTGCCGCCGCTGGGTGCGGTCTGGTTGCGCCCGGAGTAGTCGGCGGCCCAACGGCCCGACGCTGGCCTAGGATCCATGACTGTGAAAGTCGATCTGCTGTACTTCGAAGGCTGCCCCCATTGGAAGATCATGGCGCAGCA
>JALOLM010000011.1 GCA_025455985.1 Candidatus Nanopelagicales bacterium
GTGATCGTGTCGGTCACGGCGTCGGAGTTCAGCGCGGGCAGGATGTTCTCCGCGGTCTGCAGACCCTTGTCGTCCTCCAGCACCACGAGGTCGTTGGCCGCAACGGAACCTGACGAGGAGAACACAAGACCCACGTTGACCTTGCCCTGCTTGAGCGCCTGGATGGTCAACGGACCGCCCGCGTCCAGCGGGACGAAGGAGCCGACCTTGACGTTGTAGGTCTCTTCCAGACCGGGCTCACAGAACGGCCGCTTCGGGCACTCCGGTGGTCCACCGAGTGTGATCGGCGATCCCTGCGAGTACTCCCCGAGCTGGGTCAGGGTCGTGAGGCTGTTCTGGCTGGCGAAATCGGAGGTCACAGCGAACGCGTTCTGGTCCTGTGCCGCTGACGGGGTGAGCAGCGTCAGACCCTGCTGTTCGGCCAGTTTCTGGGCCTCGGTGAAGGTGGCGTCGGCGTCACCGGTGGCTACCTGCGGCGAATCGGGACCGTTGACCTCCTTGTTGAGGAACTCAGTCAGGCTGCCCAGGTACTCGGGCGTGAGTTGCACCTCGCCTTGCTCCAGCGCGGGGACGATCACCTCGCGGGTGGTCAGCTCCTTGATGGAGGCGTCGATACCCTTGGCCTCGAGCACCTGCTGGTACATGGAGGCCAGGATCTTGGTCTCGGAGAAGTTCGTGGTGGCGATGGTCACGGGAGCACCGCCCTCCGCCGTGGGCGAGGCACTGCTGCCGGCGTCGTCGCCACCGGAACTACAGGCCGCCAGGACGAGAGCACCGGCTGCCAGGAGGGTCAATTTCGAGAAGCTTCGCGCTGTCATGGGCTTATCCAACCACAATGCGGGTTCGCGATTGGGCCACGAACGCGCCGGGCAACTGATCGGCGGCGCCAAGAACAGGACTACCAGAGTGGACAATCGCCCAGAGCAGCTCGGGCACGGTTCGCGGAGCGCTCAAGCGATAGGTCACCATCCGGCGCTGTCCGGATTGCAGGCTCATTCGGCGGCCCCGAGGACGCTTCCCCACGAAACTGCGGGCCTAACCCGCCGGGATCTCCTGCAGCTCCATCTCGGCGCGGGTCTGTTCGCGCAAGCCCTTCGGCGTGACCCAGCGCTGGACCCCGGACAGGAACAGCTCGGCGATGATTGCCAACGCCGCGGTCAGAATCGCGCCGGCGAGGATCAGCGTGTTGTCCTGCAACGCAAAACCGTCGACGACATACCGCCCGAGACCACCACTTCCGACCAATGCTGCCAGCGACGCGGTGGCCACGACCTGCACGGTGGCGGTGCGGATGCCGGCAGCGATCAGCGGCACGGCAAGAGGTACCTCGACCCGGGACAGGATCGACAGTCCGCCCATCCCCATGCCGCGAGCTGCATCCCGCACCTCGTCATCCACCCCGGCCAGGCCGGTGTAGGTGTTGGTCAGCACTGGCGGGATCGCGAACAGCGCCAGAGCCAGGATCGCCGCCAGGTTGCCGATCCCGATCTCTGGGATCGAGGCGAGGATCGTCAAGACGCCCAACGTGGGAACCGCGCGGCCCACGTTGCCGATGTTCGTGGCCAGGAACATGCCCTTGCGCAAGTGCCCCAGCGTCAACGCCACAGGCAGGGCCACGACCAGCGCTATGGCCATGGCCCACAGGCTGATCTGGATCTGCTCCCACGTGCGCACGGGGATGCCGTTCTCACCAGTCCAGTTCGCCGGGTCGGTGAACCACTCGAAGAGGCTCATCACGCCGCCTGCTTCCGCGTCCAGGGGGCGGCGACGCGTTCGACGATCAGAAGCAGCAACTCGAACACCACGGCCAGAAGCACGCAGCACAACGTGGCCGTGAGGATCTGGGCGTGCCAGAAGTTGTTCTGGAAACCGGACAGGATCAAGGTCCCGAAGCCGCCGTAGCCGACTAGCGCTCCGATCGTCACCATCCCGACGGTGCTGACGGTGGCGATCCGGATGCCGGCCAGGATCGTCGGCAGGGCGAGCGGCAGGGACACGCGCGCGAGGATCTGCCGGTCGGTCAATCCCATGCCGTTGGCGGCGTCCAGTACATCGCCAGGCACTTGTTGCAGGCCGACCACGATGTTGCGCAGAACGACGAGTAGCGCATAAACAGCCAGGGCGATGATGACCGTCCACGGACTCAAGCCGAAGATCGGCCACAGCAGCGAGATCAGCGCCAAGGACGGAATCGTGTAGAGGATCCCGGACAGTCCGAGAATCGGCCCGGTCAGCACAGGAACCCGGCGGACAAGTATTGCGAGAGGTATCGACACCAAGATCGCCAGCACCACCGAGGAGACGGTCAGGTAGATGTGCTCCTGACCGGCAGCCACCAACTCCTCCCAGTTGTTCTGGACGTACTTCCAGGACAACCAGGGGTTACTCGCGTCGGCGAGCAGGTCCAGCATGAGCCTGACCGTAGCGCAGATCCGCGAGTCACGGACACCCACCGATCTGCGGTACGGTCGCAGCCATGATCTCGCTTCAGGACGTCACAAAGCAGTACCCCGACGGGACTGTCGCGGTCCATGACCTGACGCTGGAAGTCGACGAAGGCCTGATCTGCGCTTTGGTCGGGCCATCAGGCTGCGGCAAGACCACCACGATGCGCATGATCAACCGCCTGATCGAACCCACCAGCGGCAGCATCCAGGTCGCCGGCGAGAACGTCACGTCCCTGGATGTCCAGCAGTTGCGCCGCCGGATCGGCTACGTCATCCAGAACGCCGGGTTGTTCCCGCATTACACGGTTCGCCGCAACATCGCGACAGTGTGCCGATTGCTGGGCTGGGACAAAGCCAAGACGACCGCCCGGGTCGACGAGATGCTGGACCTGGTCGACCTCGACCCCGATACCTTCGGCGACCGCTATCCACACCAACTGTCCGGCGGTCAGCGACAGCGTGTTGGGGTGGCCAGGGCGCTGGCGGCGGATCCCCCGGTGATGCTCATGGATGAACCGTTCGGCGCGGTGGACCCCATCGCTCGCGAACGCCTGCAGGACGAGTTCCTGGCCCTGCACAAGCGGGTCCGGAAGACGGTGGTGCTGGTGACTCACGACATCGACGAAGCAGTCAAACTCGGCGACCGGATCGCCGTGATGCGCCAGGGCGGCTATCTGGAGCAGTACGACCGGCCGGCCGTCATCCTGGGATTCCCGACGTCGGATTTCGTCGCTGACTTCGTGGGTTCCGACCGGGCGATCAAGCGTCTGCGTGTCAGTCCGATCCCGGTGGCGGCGCTCGGTGAGGAGAAGGTCTCCCCCGGCCCTGAGGTGATCGACGTGGCGCAGAACTCCTCCATGTACGACCTGCTGGCCGCGGTTCTGCAGTCCCCGGCGTCACTGGCCAGAGTCACCCCGGGCGGGCAGGCCGTGCGCATCGGCGACATCGACCGGTTGATGCAGGCGTCGCAGGCCTGATCTGGGGCCTTGCTACCCCTGGATTGTTGCGTTGTTACGGCCGTCGAGTCTGCAATGTCGCGTTGTTGCTGCTTTCGCGCCCCAGTACCAGCAACAAGGCAACAAACGCGCCTGCGTCACCGCAACAACGCCACAAACCAGGCGCGCAGCGCGAGCCGTCTACTGACCGCCGTGCTCCCGGATGTAGGTGGCGAACCGCGCGACGAACAGGGGCTCAAGTTCGCCCACTTGCTCGTGGCCGAAGGCCTCCTTTGCCGCGTTGATCAGGCCGACCAGCGAGCCTGAGATGTCACCTAACGAACCGCCCTCGTCGGACACCTGGTCCAGCGACGGCGTGTGGGTGAGCAGGTCGTAGAAGAAGCCGATGTCGTGGCGCTTCTCAGCGAGCTCGAATGCCCGGTGTCGCAGTTCTTCGTACGGGAGATCCTCGAGAGTCTCGGCCATGTCCCGACTCTATCCGACCCGCGGATGCACCCAATCGGCGCTGGAGTCGGTGTCGGTCGTGCCGTCGTCATCGTCGTCGGAATCACCCTTGATGCGACAGATCCGCTCCAGCCACAACGCTGCTGCGACGACCCCCAGGCCGGCAAGCACCGCGGACAGCGACGCGTAGCCGCGATACCGCGAGATCTCGATGAACCACTGCCCGGCGAACCACACGAGGAACCCCGCGTAGACGCCGGTCGCGATTGCGCCCGTGCGCGAGGCCGCCATTGCCAAAGCCGCGGTCCGGGCTGCCGCGAACGGATCGACGGGCCCCTCCCTGAGCCTGCGTCGCATCCCCACCGCCCAGATCGCCAAAGCGATCGCCAGGATCGCAAGCGTGGCAGGGGCGGTCCACGGAACGGGAACCGTTCGGCCGGCGATGCGGTCCACGAGATCAGCCACCACCCAGCCGCCCACCGCGGACACACCGCCGAGCGTCAGCAGCAAGCGGGCGCTCGTGGGGGTCACGGCTCCACTGTACGCAGGTGCACACCCGTCGGGCGAACGCCGTCATCGTCGAGCAGCCGGCGGACATCGGCCACCGTGCGGCCGTCAGGAAGCCGGAAGTCCGGGTCGATCGCAGCCCACGGGATCATCACGAAAGCCCTCTGGGAGGCACGCGGATGGGGCAGGGTCAGCACCGGGTCGTCGCTGGTCTGGTCGCCGTACACCAGCACGTCCACGTCCAGGGTGCGCGCTCCCCACCGCACCTCGCGGGTACGGCCCTTGCCCTGTTCGGCGCGGTGGGCCACGGCCAGCACATCAGACGGCGACCTGTCCGTCTCCACCACGACCACGGCGTTGAGGTAGGCCGGCTGCTCGGGACCACCCACGGGATCGGTGTGGTACACCTCGGACACCGCCACGATCTTGCCCAGTGTGGCGAGCTCGTCGACGGCGAACTGCAACGCTTCGAGCGAGTCACCGAGGTTGGCCCCGATCGACAGTGCCACGCGGGTCATCGGGTGATCCGCAGCACCACGTCGTCGAAGATCTCGGTCACCGGCGCATACGGCTTGTGGATGGTGACGGTGACCTGCTCGACACCATCGAAAGCCTTCACCCGTTCGGCGATCCTGGCCGCGAGCGTCTCGATCAAGTCAAACGGCGGGCCGCTCACGATCGCGGCCACCTCAGTGCTGACCGCTCCGTAGTCCACAGTGAGCGTCAAGTCGTCGGTCGCAGCGGCAGAACTGGTGTCGACCTGCATGGCCACATCGACCACGAACGTCTGACCCATCTCACGTTCGAAACCCAGGACACCGTGGTACCCACGGGCCCGGATCCCCATGATCGTGATGGTGTCGCTCATGTCGCCTCCTGCCATGCCTGCGCGACCTTTATCGCGTCGATGCTGCCTGACACATCATGGACCCGAACACCCCACACGCCGTGCATGGCGGCCAGCGCACTGATCGCGGCGGTGGCGATGTCGCGATCTGCTGCATCGCGAGGCTGCCCGTCGGCGGCCAGGAGCGCGCCGAGGAACCGCTTGCGCGACGCGCCCACGAGCACCCGGGGCCCAATTTCTTGCAGCCGCGGTAGCCCCGCCAGCAACTCCCAGTTGTGGTGGGTCTCCTTGGCGAAACCCAAGCCTGGGTCGAGGATCACGCGGTCTGGGCCGATACCGGCTTCGGCACAGGCCTGAAGGCGCGACTGCAGCGACTCGGCAACCTCCTCGACGACATCGTCGTAGGCGGTGAATTCCTGCATGGCCGCCGAGTGGGCGCGCCAGTGCATTGCCACATAGTCCACTTCGAGGTCGGCGACCGTCTCCAGCATCTGCGGGTCGGCAAGCCCCCCGCTGACATCGTTGACCATGGCCGCCCCGGCCGTCACGCACGCCCGGGCAACGGTTGCCCGCGTGGTGTCGATGCTTACGGCCACGCCTTGGACGGCCAGCCCGGAAACGACGGGAACCACCCTCTCCAATTCGGTCTCGAGGCTTACCCGCTGCGCCCCCGGCCGGGTCGACTCTCCACCGACATCGATCCAGGCCGCTCCCCGTTCGGCCATCTGTCGGCCAGCCTCAATGGCATCTGCCACAGATGCGTAGCGTCCGCCGTCGCTGAAGGAGTCGGGCGTGACGTTGAGCACGCCCATGACCAGGGTCATCGGCCGAGGATCAGCGACATCGCTTCGGCGCGGGTGGCGGTGTCACGCAACTGGCCGCGCACAGCGCTGGTCGTCGTGCTGGAGCCGGGCTTGTGGATACCGCGCATCGCCATGCACAGGTGCTCGGCTTCGATGACCACGATGACACCCCTGGGGCGCAAGATGTCTTGCAGGGCGTCCGCGATCTGGGTCGTGAGGCGTTCCTGGACCTGGGGCCGTTTGGCGTAGACGTCCACCAGTCGGGCCAGTTTGCTCAAGCCCGTGATCCGGCCGTCATCGGCAGGGATGTAGCCGACATGGGCCTTGCCGAAGAAGGGGACGAGGTGGTGTTCGCAATGGCTCCATAGTTCAATGTCGCGCACGAGAACGAGTTCGTCGTGAGCGAGGTCGAAGGTGGTCGTGAGGACTTCCTGCGGCGACTGTCGCATGCCCGCGAACACCTCCGCGTACATACGCGCAACCCGGGCCGGGGTGTCCTTCAGGCCGTCGCGTTCGGGGTCGTCGCCCACGGCGTAGAGGAGCTCCCGGATGGCCGCTTCGGCGCGGGCTTGATCGAACGCTGGAATCTCGCGGTCAGGCAGGCTGATCGGATCGGTCATTAGTCCAGTTTGGGGTAAACGGTGTCGCCCCGCAGCAGGACGGGTGGCAATTACCAGGCTTCGGGGTGGTCGGTCTCTAGGCTCGCAACATGGCACAGCGAAGCCGCAGGGCGCGGGCGGCCAGGCGCCGCAAGCGCCGGATGGACGCCGTCGAACACGACCTCGACGATGCCGACTGGGCTGCGCTCGTGCGGGCGTGGGGCGCATGCGCGTACTGCGGTTCAACCGGCGTCGCGCTGCAACGCGACTGCGTACTGCCGATTTCGCGCGGTGGGCGCTACACGCTGACCAACGTCGTTCCCGCCTGCCCGTCGTGCAACGCCAGCAAATGCAACCAGGAGGTCACCACGTGGTTGCGGCGCAAGGGTCTGGACGAGGCCGCGTTTCTCAGCGGCCACATCCGCATACTGTCCGCGCTGACCCCACAGGAGCCGTCTGCCGCGACCTGTGATTCGTGACCGGACAGCTGACAGGCAGCCTGGTCACAGCGGCTGTTCGGGTGCCGGAACAGCGGACCCTGAGCCGTTTCCGTTGGAACCAGCCGGGTAGTCCACCGGGCCTCGTTCGTGGGGACGGCGTCGGGCTGAACCGGTCCACGCCGGACGGGCGTCGCGGCGGCGGAGTTCCGCGAAGATGTCCGCGACCTGCTCCTTGTCCAGGGTCTCCTTCTCGAGCAACTCGACGACGAGCCGGTCGAGGATGTCGCGGTTGTCGAAGAGGATTTCGTAGGCCTCCTGGTGCGCCTGCTCGATCAGGGAGCGGACCTCCTCGTCGATGGCAGCCGCGATCTCCTCGGAGTAGTCACGCACGTGGCCCATGTCGCGGCCCAGGAATACCTCGTTGTTCTCCTGGCCGTAGCGGATCGCGCCGAGCCGCTCGGTCATGCCGTACTGGGTGACCATCGCGCGAGCCACTGCGGTGGCCTTCTCGATGTCGTTGGACGCACCGGTCGTCGGGTCGTGGAAGACCATCTCCTCGGCGGCCCGGCCTCCGAGCATGTAGGACAACTGGTCGAGCATCTCGTTGCGAGTGGTCGAGTACTTCTCCTCGTCGGGCAGCACCATCGTGTAGCCCAGCGCGCGGCCCCGCGGCAGGATCGTGATCTTGTGCACCGGGTCGCTGTTCGGCAGTGCCGCAGCCACTAGAGCGTGCCCACCCTCGTGGTAGGCGGTGATCCGCTTCTCGGCCTCGTTCATCAGCCGGGTGCGCTTCTGCGGACCAGCGACCACGCGGTCGATCGCCTCGTCGATGGCCTCGGGGGTGATGAGGCTTCGGTTCTCACGAGCTGTGAGCAGCGCGGCCTCGTTCAGCACGTTGGCCAGATCCGCGCCGGTGAAGCCGGGTGTGCGGCGGGCGATGTTCATCAAGTCGATGCCGGGCGTGATCGGCTTGCCCTTGATGTGGACCTTGAGGATCTCCTCGCGGCCCTTCAAGTCGGGGCGCTCCACCGCGATCTGCCGGTCGAAGCGGCCGGGCCGCAGCAGCGCCGGGTCGAGGATGTCGGGGCGGTTGGTGGCCGCGATCAGGATTACGCCACCGGACACGTCGAAGCCGTCCATCTCAACGAGCAACTGGTTGAGGGTCTGCTCACGCTCGTCGTGACCACCACCGAGCCCGGCGCCGCGGTGACGACCCACCGCGTCGATCTCGTCCACGAAAATGATCGCCGGGGCATTGGTCTTGGCCTGCTCGAAGAGGTCGCGCACCCGAGAGGCACCCACACCGACGAACATCTCAACGAAGTCCGACCCGGAGATCGAGTAGAAGGGAACCCCCGCCTCACCGGCAACAGCCCGGGCGAGCAGCGTCTTACCGGTTCCAGGAGGACCGTAGAGCAGCACGCCCTTGGGAATCTTGGCGCCCACGGCCTGGAACTTCGCCGGTTGCGCGAGGAAGTCCTTGATCTCCTCAAGTTCCTCCACGGCCTCAGCCGCCCCGGCAACATCGGCGAACGTGGTCTGCGGCATGTCCTTCGTGATGACCTTCGCCTTGGACTTGCCGAAGCTCATGATCCGCGAGCCACCGCCCTGCATCTGGCTCATGAAGAAGAACAGCAGCAGCACGATCAGCACGACCGGGAGCAGGGAGACCAGCAGGGTGACGAAGATGTTGTCGCGCGGCACTTCGACGGTGTAACCGTCGGGCAGTTGACCTGCGTCCTTCTTGGCCTGCAGTTGGTTCTGCAGTTCGAGGCCCTGTCCGGTGATGTACTCCGAACGCACCTGGGTGCCGTCCTGCAGGGTGATTTCGATGCGCTGCTCGCGGTCGATGAGCTTGGCCTGTTTGGCCTGGTTCTGCTCGATGTAGTCGACGGCCTGCCAGGTGTCGACGTCTTTGACCCCGCCCACATTGGACACCAAAGAACTGCCGAGCAGCACCAGAAGTACTGCCAGCAGAATCCACAACAGCGGCCCACGCGCCAAGCGCTTCATATCCATCCCTTCGAGGATAGAACGGCGTGCGACCGGCTGCTCATTCCCATAGGGGGAAACCCGATTCCGCTGTCGGCGAAGTGCCGCTGGGGCTGGCGCTCTCCTGACCAAGCAATGCGGGATTCCGGCAACCTACTTGCCGGATTGCCCCACGGCTCCCGGCTCCCGCCAAGCAATGCGGAAATCCGGCAACCTACTTGCCGGTTTGCCCCACGACCACCGGCCGCGCACCAGCCAAAGTCCCGGCAACTGTTACGCCTCGTAGACCTTCGGCGAGAGTTTTGCCACACAGTCCAGGTTGCGGTACTTCTCGGCGAAGTCCAGGCCGTAACCGACCACGAAGTCGTTGGGGATGTCGAAACCGAGGTAGGCCACCTCGACCTCGGTCCGCATGGCGTCGGGCTTGCGCAACAGCGTGAGCACCTCCACGCTGGCCGCACCGCGCGAGCGCAGGTTGCGAAGCAGCCACGACAGCGTCAAGCCAGAGTCGAGGATGTCCTCCACGATCAGCACATGGCGGCCGCCGAGGTCGGTATCGAGGTCCTTGAGGATTCGCACGACCCCCGAGCTCTTCGTGCTGGAACCGTACGAACTCACCGCCATCCAGTCCATCTCCACCGGGATGGACAGCGCGCGCACGAAATCGGCGACAACCATGACCGCGCCCTTCAGAACCCCGACGATCAGCAGATCCTTGCCGTTGTAGTCGGCGTCCACCTGCCCGGCCAGTTGCACCAAACGCTGGCGCAACTCCTCAGCCGTGATGAGAACCCCCTCCAACTGCCCGTCCACATCGTCAACGCGCACTGTTCCTCCCGGGTCCTCGGTGCAGCACTAGCCTGTCAGACTTTCTCGTCGCGCGAACCCCGCCTGGAAGATCAATTGGACCTTGCCCCTTCCAGTTCTCAACCAGGGCTGCAGTGGAGATCAGGTGTTCCCGGGTGAGCGCCCCCGCTGGGCAGCCGGCGGCCAGAGCCATACGGCGCAGAACACGCAACCGCACCGCCCTCGGCAGATCGAGCTGGTCCACGTCGATGGCCACCGGGTCGGCATCGAAAACCACCCGGCCCGCCCACTCGTCCAGCGCCTGGTTGTCCTCGCGCAACATCGCTGCGGACCGGGCCAAACCCAACACCACGTCGTCGCCGAGGTCCGCCTGCAGCGCGGGCAAACCGTTCAATCGAACCCGCACTCGAGCGAAAGTGGTCTCGGTGTTGTGAGGATCCTCATGCGGTGCCAGGCCCGCCTCGGCGCATGCTCGCCGCACGACGTCGCGGCGCAGTTCCAGCAACGGCCGGCGCAAGTCACCGGTAACCGGCGCCATCGCCGACAGACTGCGCGCCCCAGACCCGCGGGCCAGACGCAGCAAGACAGTCTCGGCCTGGTCGTCGAGAGTGTGGGCCAGAAGCAGCGCCCGGGCGCCGGTGTGCGCGGCGACCTCTCGCAGGGCGGCGTAGCGTGCCTCGCGGGCGGCCGCTTCCATCCCGCCGCGCGTGCCTACCTGCACGGTGCGGACCACAACCGGGGCGAGTCCCAGGTCCCGACACTGCTGAGCGGCGACCTGCGCGACGGCCTCCGAGCCGGCCTGCAAACCGTGGTCGATGACCACCGCCCCCACCCGGTGCCCGCTGATTGCCGCGCCTGCGGCCAAGGCCAAGGAGTCGGCACCACCGGAGCACGCGACCAGCACGAGGTCGCTGGAGGGCAGATCAAGCAGAGCCTCACGCACTGCCCGACGCACCGCCAGCAATGCCCGGCCAACTGTCAGGTCCGCGCCAGCCACAGCGGCGGATCCTCGATCTCGGCGCGGGTGGGCAAGTTCGCCGGGGACTCCCAGACCACGTTCAGCCGGGCCATGCCGCCGTCGGCCATCACCGCGCGTACAAACGCCGCGCCTTGGGCGTACTGCTTGGCCTTCAGGTCCATCCCGAGCAGTCGGCGCAAGAAACCTTCCCACCCGCTCGTGCCGGCTGCGCGGCGATGCTGGAAGGCCGCACGTATGAAGCGGACCGTGGGTATCGCCTGAGGCCCGACCTCGTCCATGACCACGTCGGCGTGACCTTCCAGCAAGCTCATCACCGCCGTCAGCCGGTCGAACACAGCCTTCTGTTCAGGTGTCTGGAAAGCGCCGATGATCCCGTCCGGCTCGTTGCCTGAGCGAAGGGCCTTGACCGCTGCCGCCAGCCTGGCGAACAACTCCTGCGTGGTCATATCGGCCAGGCGCATGTACTCGTGGATGTTCTCCAGAAGGTGGTTGGTCAGCCACGGCGCTGCCGCGAACTGGATGCGATGGGTCTGCTCGTGGACGCACACCCACAAGCGGAAGTCGCGCGGCACGGCGTCGAGATGTCGTTCGATGGCCACGATGTTCGGCGCCACCAGCAACAGGCGCGGATCGTCCTCAGTGAAGATCTCGAACTGCCCCAGAACCCGCGAACCGACGAAGCCGAGCACCAGACCCAGTTGCGCTCCGGTCAAGCGCGAGCCGACGTTGCGGGCCAAGGCCGAAGACGTCTCCAGCCGTTGGGTCAAGGGCGCGCTGATCCGCTGGAAGCTGTCAATGTTGGACCGGATCCACTCCGGCCGGTCGACGACCTTGACCTCACTGGCCAGAAAAGCGTCGAGCCCGGCGGTCTCTTGCACAAGCGGGGTCGCTTCGTTGGCCAAGTAGTAGAGCTCCGCGACAACGCGGTCGGCTTCCTCAGGCGTCAGCTTCGGCCCCCCGCCGACCACCCTGGAACCTAAGGAGGCGGCCAGGTTCCAGTCAACGGCGTCGGGCATGCCTCGACGGTAGCCCCTGACCGCCGGTCGGCGATCACCGCTTCGTCTTGAACCGCCACGTGGAGATTGCGCCCCGGCCCGTGTCGCCCACCGCTTGCACCTGCAGGATGTAGCGCTTGCCCCTCTTGAGTTTGGTCAGTTTCAGGCCGTTGTCCGACAGGTTCGACCACTTGGTCCACTTCATGCCGACCTTCAGACGCGCCCGGTAGCCGACCGCTCCCGGGACGGGCGACCAGGTCACCACGGCCTTGCGCTTGCCCTTCCAGGTGAAGCTCTTCCCAGAGGGGGCAGCAAGCGCGCCGCCACCGGTCTGCGGATTCCCAGGCGCCACCGTCAGCGGCGCGTCCCCCACGATGTCTCGCGGCGAGGCAGCCGGATCGCTGACGGATACGGTGACGAACACGTTCTCGCCATTCACCGCACGACTCGAGATCACAGGGACGAATACGTGCGCGATCTCACCGCCCACGCTCGGACCGCCGGTGAACATGGTGATGGCTCCGAGCGGGATCTGCACGCCGGAGGATGGTGACGGATTGGCCAGGCATTCTCCGGTCTGCCGTGTGGGCACGGCGTTGCTGCGGGTCCCCGTGATGAAGCACCGCACAGGTGTGGCGGCGCTCGGTGACACGGTGACGCCTTCCGGCAGCGCAAGGGTCATACCCACCACGTCGTTCGTCACCCCGGTCCAGATCAGTGCCGCCTCTGCGTGGACGTAGAACACCTCACCTGCTGGCGCGGGCTGTGCTGGAGCGTGCATGACTGCGCCGGCATACGCATTGCCATAGAGGTAGGCGTAATTCGTGCTCCCGGTGACCCATTCGGCGTCACGGAAGATCGCTCCGCTGCTGTCCGCGACGGGTTCACCGATCGTCGCCGCGGCGGGCGCGGCCAACGCAAGCGCCGTCGAGAAGACCGTCGCAGCAAGCAGCCCTGTTTTGATCGATCCCCCGAAGCCCCGTTTCATGCCGGAACTGTAACCCCGCTCCCCCCGAGCAGCCAAACCCCGGATTCGTTGGAACGATCAGGTCTATGCAGTTCACCAGCCACACCTGGACCGATCCGGCGGTATTCGGCATCAACCGCCTCCCCGGACGCTCGGTCGTCGCGGGCCGCAGCACGCTGGAGCCCGCGGACGACGGTTTCCGCATCGACCTCGCCGGCAACTGGGCCTTCGACCACCACACTGGGATCCGCGGACTGGACCCGGTCGCGCTCGGCCGACAAGGAGCAACGGGCGCCGGCATCGAGGTACCCGGGTTGTGGCAGTTGCACGGCTACGGGACGCCCTACTACCTGGCCAACACCTATCCGCCCGGGATCGGCAAGCACGCCGCCGACATCCCGGACATCGACCCGGAGCTCAACGAGATCGGGGTCTACACGCGCACTGTGGACGTCCCCGCGGACTGGCAGGACCGGCGCACCCTCGTCATGTTCGAGGGGGTCAAGGCGGGCATGGCCCTGTTCGTGAACGGCTCCTTCGCCGGGTACACGCAAGGGTCGTTCCTGCCAGCGGAGTTCGACCTCACCGAGTTCGTGCGCACAGGAGCCAACACACTCACCTGCGTGGTGTACCGGTTCACCGACGGCAGCTATCTGGAGAACCAGGACATGTGGGTGCTCAGCGGCATCTTCCGGCCGGTGTGGCTGCACAGCGAACCCGTGGTGGGGATCCGGGACCTGGCGGTGACCCCGGTCCTGCCCGCGCCCTACACGGACGGGGAATTGGTGGTGACGGCCGAGGTGAGGCAGCCCGAAGACGCCACGCTGCAACTGTTCTTGAAGCGGCCAGGCGCCGCCGTGTGGGAACAGGTGGCCGACCTGCCGGCGAGCGCCGAGACGACACATCGGATTCCCGTGCCCAACGCGCTGACCTGGACCGCCGAGACCCCGCACCTGTACGAGGTGGCCGCGCAGTTGACCGTTGGCGGTGAGGTCGTCCACGTGAAGAGCACCCGCACCGGGATTCGCAGCATCGAAATCATCGACGAACAGCTGCGCGTCAACGGTGTGCGGATCATGCTCAAAGGGGTCAACCGGCACGACTTCGACCCCGACCGGGCCTGGGCGGTGCCAGCGCACCGCTATCGAGAGGACCTACTGAAAGCCAAGCAACTCAACATCAACGCGATCCGGACCTCGCACTACCCGAACCCCCAGATCTTCTACGACGTGTGCGACGAGCTGGGGCTCTACGTGATGGACGAATGCGATCTGGAGACCCACGGCGTGCGTCGCAAGAACGTCCCCGGCGACAACCCGATCTGGACCGCGGCGGTCGTCGACCGCATGCAGCGCATGGTCCTGGCCGATCGTAACCACCCGAGCATCATCATGTGGTCGCTGGGCAATGAGGCCGGGCAGGGCGGCCCGGACGGCGGCAACTTCGTGGCCATGAAGCGTGCTGCCCGCGAGATCGATGACAGCCGGCCTTTTCACTACGAAGGTGATCACCACCCCGACATCAGCGACGTGGTCTCGCGGATGTACGCCACCGCTGAGCAGATGGTGACCCTGGGCCGGCACGAAACGTTGCGCCCGCCGCCGACCTCCAGGGTGACCAATCAACTGTTCACCGACGACAAGTTGCTGACCCCCGAACTGCTCGCCGGTCGGCCGGTCCTGCTGTGCGAGTACGCCCACGCGATGGAGAACAGCCTGGGCAACTTCGCGGAGTACATCGAGGTGTTCTACCGCTACCCGAACCTGGCCGGCGGGTTCATCTGGGACTACATCGACCAGGCGCTACGGCGCGACGGCCAACTCCTCTACGGCGGCGATTTCGGCGACTCGCCGTCCCATCGGTACTTCTGCGCCAACGGGATCCTGGACGGCGACCGGCGCGAACACCCGAGCGCCCGGGAGGTGTTCTGGGGCTATCGCAATCTCGTCGTGGAGGCGGTGGATGTGACTAGCGGGCACTACCGGCTGACCAACCGGCACAGCTTCACCGACGCCGCCGGCTTCACCCCCGTGGTCGAGGTGCGGCAACACGGCGAGGTGGTCGGCCGCAGCGAACTGGACCCGGTCGACCTGCCGCCTTGGGCCAGTACCGACTGGCACGTGCCGCAGGCGGTCCCCCCAGCGGGCGGCGACGTGGCCGTCCGGTTCATGTTCGAGGCGCGCGAAGCGATGCCTGGGATCGAAGCGGGCACGGTCGTAGCGTTCGACGAGTTCGAGATCCCAGGGCGCCCGGCCATCGCTGGCGTGTCCGGCAGGGTCCCGTCAGTCAACGGGATGGTCGTGACCGCCGGTCCGATCCGGCTGGAGTTCGATCCCGAGGACGGCTCGCTGGCCTCATGGCAAGTGGAAGGGCAGGAGGTGCTGGCCGCGCCTCTGCGCCGCAACTACTGGCGGGCGCTCACCGACAACGACCGCGGGTTCGGCAACTTCGACGTGCGCCTGCAGCGTGTGCTGGTGGACACCTCCTGGCGGGATCCGTCGGTTCGCGTGCAGCGGTCGGCAATCGGGACTGCCGGCGAGGCGGTACGGGTCGTCTTCGGTCTGCGCAGCCGCATGTTCAGTCGTGGTCTGCTCCGGTACGACGTGATGCCCGACGGCTCGTTCGTGGCACACCATGAACTCATCCCCCGCAAGGCGATGGTGCGGCTCGGCTTCACCATGGGCCTGCCGGGGGTGGACAGGGTGCGGTGGTACGGCAAGGGACCCCACGAGAACTACATCGACCGCAACCACGGCGCCTGGACCGCGGTCCACGAGCTGCCATTGGCGATGCTGCATCACGACTACATGCGCCCGCAGGAGAACGGCAACCGGACTCGCGTGCGGTGGCTCGAGGCCCAGAGTCCTGCGGGGACGCTGCGGGCGAACGATGTCACCGGCGAACTGCTCGGTTTCACCGCCTGGCCCTATACCCAGGAGGCCCTCGACGCCGCCGAGCACATCCATGAGCTGAAGCACACCGACGAGGTCACCGTGAACATCGACCGCCAGCAACGCGGCGTTGGCGGGGATCTGCCCGGCGTGGCGGCGCTTCTACCGGCCTACCGGATGCCGGGCGGCCGCCCGTACAACGTGAGCGTCGGCCTTCGGTTCGATTCAACCTGAGACTCATCTCAACCGGGCTGCTCGTCACCGGGCACGCCGGACGTGTCGTCCATGTGCTTCAGGGAAGGCAGGAACCACGACCAGACCGCC
>JALOLM010000177.1 GCA_025455985.1 Candidatus Nanopelagicales bacterium
AGTTTCTGCAGCGCTTTGGAAGGAGTCCGGGGATTGCTGGCGACGTCGGCGCGTACCGACCAGCTCTTGTGACTGGCCAATTTGGACAGGGTCTTGCCCGGCGTGCGGGGGTCGCGGGCAAGCGCCATCTTGGCGTCGACTGCCTCGGCCATCAGCACACCCCCTCACTCGCGTCCACTTCGCGACAATGTACGCGAATACACCTGCCGCATGGCGGGCGTGTGGCAGCCGTTCATCTCCAGTTCGCTTCCGGCGGGCCCTAGGGTGTGAGGCATGCTGGGTTGGTACTCACGAGAAATCCTGGAGCCGGGGCGTCAACCGATGTTCCTCGCGCTGCTGGCGTTCCTCGTCACCTTCCTCGTGACCCGGATGATCACCCGGATGATCCGGGCCGGCAAGGGCCCGTTCGGCAATGTCTCGGCCGGTGACACCCACATCCACCATGTCGTGCCGGGGCTCATCATTCTTCTGTGCGGCGGGGTCCTGGCGCTTGGATCGGGTTCCGATGGCCTATGGCGCCAGGTGGCAGGTTTGATGTTCGGGATCGGTGCCGCGCTGGTGCTCGACGAGTTCGCCATGGTGCTGCACCTGGACGACGTCTACTGGAGCGATCAGGGGCGCCTGTCCGCCGACGCGATCACACTGGCGGCCGTCGTCATGTTCTGCGCTCTGCTGATCGTTGCCCCCAACCAGCCTCCGGCTGATCCGGTTGAAGGGTTCTGGGCCAGTTTCGCGTCCGGAGTGGTCTTCGTCCTGGGCTGGATGGTTCCCATCATTCTCACGATCCTCAAGGGCAAACTGTGGATGGCAGCTGCCGCACTGCTGCTCATCCCCTTCGCCTGGGTGGGCGCCATCCGACTGGCCAGGGCCAACTCGCCATGGGCTCACATGCGATACCGGAAGTCCGAGAAGAAGATGGCCGCCGCCAAGCAGCGCGATCTACGTTGGCGACGCAGGCAGCAGCCGACCAAAGACTGGATTCAGACCCACCTCTTCGGCCTTTCCCGCAGCAGCGAAGGCGAGCCGTGAACTAGCGTTGCGTGTGTGCTGGATATCACCTACCCACCGGTTGTCCTGACGGCCTACACGTTCTTCCGGGCATTCAACATTCACTTCTCCCTGACCGGCGGGGAGCACATCCCGCGCAAAGGCGGAGCCGTCCTGGCCAGCAACCACGTCTCATACCTCGACTTCATCTTCTGCGGATACGCGGCGCGGCCCTCCAAGCGACTGGTTCGCTTCATGGCCAAGAAGTCCACCTTCGACCACCCCGTGTCCGGACCGCTGATGAAGTCCATGCATCACATCCCCGTCGATCGCGCTTCGGGCGCAGGCTCGCTGGAGCAGGCCACCGACTGGCTTCGGCGCGGCGAGGTCGTGGGCGTGTTTCCTGAGGCCACGATCAGCCAGTCGTTCGAGGTCAAGGACTTCAAGACCGGTGCGGTGCGAATGGCCGCCGACGCCGAGGTACCGATCATCCCGATGATCACGTTCGGCGGGCAACGCTTGTGGACCAAGGGCCGCAAGCGGGAGATGACGCGCAACACACTGATCGCATTGCGCGTCGGTGAGCCGATCACCGTCACCGCCCAGGACGACCCGATCGAGGCGACAGCGGCACTGCGGACATCGATGCAGAGTCTGTACGACCAGACCATCGAGGCCTACGAGCCCAAACCGGAGCCCGGCGACTGGTGGTGGCCGGCACGGTTCGGCGGTGGCGCACCCACGCTGGACGAGATGCGCGAGAAGGAAGCCGCGGACCGGGCCAAACGCGAGGGCAACGCCTGAGCGCACTCCGACACCGCCTACCCGGTCAAGCGTGAGGATCCGCTTTCAGCAGCGCCTGCGCCTCGTCCACACTGATCAAGCCGGCGGCCAGATCCTTGACCACGGCATCGGTATCCACCACCGGCTCGTCGAGGCCGAGGCGGCCGAGCATCTCACTGAAGCGCTGCCGGGCCGTGGGATAGGAGACCTCCAGATGCGCCTGGACGTCGCGCATGTTGCCGCGTGAACGCAGGAACACTTCCAGCAACGACCGGTCCTGCGCACTGAGATGGCAGAAGTCGCATTGGGCGAAGGTGCCCGAGATCTCGGTGTGACACGACGGGCAGCTGAGCCTGGTGGTCAGCAACTGCTCACGGCACACAGGACAGTTCGACGGCGGTGTCGGGAACTCGCTCACGCGACGGTCACCTGGGCAGCACCCATCCGCGAGCTCACAGTCAGCACCCCATTGCCGCCACCAACCGTGACGCCGGGGGTGGAACCGTCCTGAGGCGCCTTGAGATTGCCGGTGTGGGACTTAACCACTGCCTGGCCCAGCGACGTGTCAGCGGTGACGACGACATCGGAGTCAGGACGCACGGTGACGTTGACCGAACCCATGTCGGCGCGTACGCGCGACTGCCCCGTGAACGTCCAGTCGACCCGGCCACTGCCGCTGGAGACATCCAGCAACAGCGGACCGCTGCCGGACAGCGCCGCGGAACCCGCCTCCACACCCACCGATGCTCCTGCGTTCACGCCGCTGAGATCCAGCGGACCGCCGACCAACAGGATCTGGATGGGCAGGTTGGGGTTGACGCGGACATCCAGGGTGGCTCCCACCCGGTTGACCATCTGACCGACCCAGCTCATGAAGGCGGACCTCGGCGGATCCACCGTGTAGTCACCGGTGGTGCTGGTGGTGATCACCAGCGCATCCCCTTCGTGAGCCACTGTGTGCGGGCCGTCGGCCACCGCCTGCGCCACACCCGGATCGCCGACCACCCGCAGTCGTACTGCTCCTGCCTTGATCACAATCCGCGCCACCGGGGTGTCGTTGACCACCGGCTCGTCCGCAGGCTTCTGCAGATCGTGGATCCGCGTCGAGGCTTCCTCAGCAGTGATCTTTCCCGCTGCGACATCTTCAAGAAGTTCTCTCAGTTCAGTGCTCATGGCAAAAAGTGTAAACCCATATTTCACTTTTGTGAAATCGCGAGCAAAGGGTAGCTAACCGACGCCCAGCTCGTGCAGCGTGTCGTCGTCGATCCCGAAGTGGTGTGCGATCTCGTGGACCACCGTGATGTGCACCTCCCTGACCACCTCCGCCTGGGACTGGCACATCCGAAGGATGGGCAGCCGGAAGATCCGGATCCGGTCGGGCATGGCCGCGATGTACCAGGAGTCACGTTCGGTCAGCGGGACGCCCTCATAGAGTCCCAGCAGGCCCGGATCGTCGGCGGGCGGCTCATCCTCGATGACGATCACCACGTTGTCGATCATGCGGGCGAGGTCGGCGGGGATCACATCGACGGCAGCGGCGACCAACTGCTCGAACCGTTCCGGCGAGACATCGATCACCAGATCATGCTTACACGCCCGGCACCGGACCGCCGCCGATGCGCCCAGCGATCGCGGCGAGTTCATCAGTGTCAGGAACCCATCGCAACTGGTGCAGTGGCACCCGCTGACCCTGCACAGGCACCCCCTCGGCGCGCAGCTGCTCACAGGCCCGCGCCGCGACGGGTTCGGCCAGTGTGCCGGCGGCCTGCACCACCCGCCACCAGGGCACCGCCGACCCGAATTCGCGCAGCGCTCGCGCCGTCTGCCGCGCTGTGCACGGCACGCCCAACGCCGTCACCACCCCGGCCACGTCCCCGTAACTGGCGAGTCGGCCCCGCGGAATCTCGCCAACGACTTCCAGGACCAACTCGTCGCGATCACCGGGCAGCCCACTCACGGCTGTTCAGCCCTTGGCACCCGATCGAGGAGCACACCCACCGCGAACCCCAGGATCGCCCCGAGGATCAAGCCCCAGGTGTTGTCCACCAGATCCTGGAACTGGCAGCGACGGCCGAGTTCGGGGAGCAGTCGTTGCAGCCCCTCGACAGCGAACGTGACCGCGAAGGCGGCCACGAGGACCCAGGCGCGGCGCACCGCAGCCAGGCCGGCGAAGAATCCGAGGGGGACGAACAGCCAGGTGTTGAGCATCCGGTCGGAGCGCACCAGCAGACCGCGACCCATGGGTGAATCCATGGCCGTCAGGCAGGCACCGGAAAGCCCTGACGGTGCCGGGCTCAGGGTCGCGGCGGCGATCAGGCTCAGACTGCATCCCAGACCGACGACCACCGCGACCGGCAGCCCCGTGATCCGGTTCACCCGGGCCGCGAACACGGCGGTGAACAGAACCCCCGCGAACAGGATCAGCGGGAAGAGCGGAACCGAATCGAGCCATGCCCGCACCGGCTACTCCTGCGCGCCGAGTCTTTCGAGCAGCAACTCCTTGACCCTGCCCGCGTCGGCCTGACCCCGGGTGGCCTTCATGACCGCCCCCACGAGCGCGCCGACAGCGGCGACCTTGCCGTCGCGCACCTTGTCCGCCACACCGGGGTTGGCTGCGATTGCCTCGTCCACGGCGACATTGAGTACCCCATCGTCGGACACGAGGACCAGTCCCCGCGCGGCCACCACCTCGTCGGCGGTCCCCTCCCCCGCCAAGATCCCGTCAATCACCTGACGGGCCATCTTGTCATTCAGCGACCCCTGCGCGATCAGTTCCTCGATGCGCGCCACGCCGGCGGCGTCCATGCCCAAGTCGTCCAGCGGCACCCCCGAGTCGTTGCTGCGGCGCGCCAACTCACCGAGCCACCACTTCTTGGCGCCGGCAGCCGAGGCGCCGGCCGCGACCGTGTCCTGGATCAGTTCGATGGCCTCGGCGTTGACCACGTCCCGCATCTCCAGGTCGGTGAACCCCCAAGCTGCCTGCAGTCGCGCCCGACGCGCGGCCGGAGGCTCAGGGAGGGTCGCCCGCAACTGCTCGACCCACTCGTCCGAAGGTGCCACGGGGGCAAGATCGGGCTCGGGGAAGTAGCGGTAGTCCTCGGCCTCCTCCTTGGTGCGCCCGGCAGTGGTCTTGCCGGTGTCCTCGTGCCAGTGGCGGGTCTCCTGCACGATGCTGCCGCCAGCGTCCAGCACATCGGCTTGCCGTTCAATCTCGTAGCGCACTGCGCGTTCGACCGAACGCAGGGAGTTGACGTTCTTGGTCTCGGTGCGGGTGCCGAAGGGGGCAGTCACATCCGGGCGCAGCGACACATTGGCGTCGCAACGCAAGGAGCCCTGTTCCATCCGCACGTCCGAGACCTGCAAGGCCCGCAAGAGGTCCCGCAACGCCGTGACGTAAGCGCGGGCCACCTCGGGCGCCTTGTCCCCGGTGCCGGTGATCGGCTTGGTGACGATCTCGATCAGCGGAATACCCGCGCGGTTGTAGTCCACCAGCGAGTAGTCGGCGCCGTGGATGCGCCCGGTGGCGCCACCCATGTGCAAGGACTTGCGGTGTCCTCCTCCATGTGGGCGCGCTCGATACCGATGCGGTACTCCTGGCCGTCCACTTCGATGTCCAGGTACCCGTCGATGGCGATCGGCTCGTCGTACTGGGAGATCTGGTAGTTCTTCGGCATATCCGGGTAGAAGTAGTTCTTGCGCGCGAACCTCGACCAGGGCGCG
Source organism: Candidatus Nanopelagicales bacterium (assembly GCA_025455985.1). Classification (GTDB taxonomy): domain Bacteria; phylum Actinomycetota; class Actinomycetes; order S36-B12; family UBA10799; genus JADKAV01. The sequence goes on from JALOLM010000177.1 coordinate 5,491, forward strand.
ATCCGGCAGTTGAGGGCCAGGCCGATGCGCATGGCTGACTCCACGGCCTTGGCGTTGACCACCGGCAACGATCCGGGCAGACCCAGGCAGACCGGGCAGACCTGGGTGTTGGGTTCACCGCCGAAAGTCGTGGGACAGCCGCAGAACATCTTCGTCTCGGTGTTGAGCTCGACGTGCACCTCGAGGCCGAGGACCGGGTCGTACTTGGCGACTGCGTTCTCGTAGCTCACGGGCGAGCCTCCCATCCGATGGCGGCTTCCAGGGCGCCGCCTGCCATATACAGACGGTCGTCGGCCAGCGCAGGGGCCATGAACTGCAGGCCCACTGGCAACCCGGAGTCATCGAGGCCGACCGGCAAGGACATTCCGGGGATACCGGCGAGGTTGGCCGGAATGGTGGGGGCAGCAGTGCAGTCCGACGACGTGTAGAGGAGCTGAGCCCGCTTGAACTCGATCGGTGCCTTCAGGTCGAACGACGGCCTGGCCATGTAGACCGGTCCACCGATCAGC
>JALOLM010000178.1 GCA_025455985.1 Candidatus Nanopelagicales bacterium
ACCAGGTCGATGCGCGTGGTGTTCTCGTTCTCCGGGTTGGACAGGTCGGCGTTCTGACAGCAACTGAGCCCTTCGCCATCCTTCTTGCGGTTCCACGTGTCCTTGAAGTAGGACTTCGTGAGGATCTTGTAGCTCTGCGGTGAGTACTGCCCGTAGGCGTCGGTGTTGAAGTCACCGGTCGCGATCGCGGTGCCGGCGCCCTTCTTGACGATCTTGACGAACTGCTTGGCCTGCTTCTCCTGGATGGCCTCAGACTCCCCGCCCACCTCCAGGTGGGTGTTCGCGAAGCGGAACTTGGCGCCCTTGTAGGTCATATCCGCGTAGACGTAGCCGCGCGCGAATGAGATCACCAGACCGGCGACGGGGAACGTCTGCTGCGTCTTGTAGAGCCCGGATTTCACCGACTTCTTGCTGTACGTCAGACCCTTCGTCTTCGTGTTGACGAGGATCACGTCGCGGTCCTTCATCTGGATGCTGCACGGCCAGGTGGTCGGCAGCGTGCCGCCCGGCTGGCCGCACGCAGCACCCGGGTCGATGTACGGGAACGGGCCCAGAGAGGCGTTGTCGGAGATACCGACGACCTTGTACGAGAGCCCTTCGGCCTTCAACGCCTTCTTGACGATCTTCAGGAAGTCCTGGCTCTGCAAATCCGGGCCTTCGGAGTTGCGCGAGGTGATCCAGTTGGTCACTTCCTGCAACCCGATGATGTCCGGATCCTGCTCTTTCACGGTCTTGGCGAATGCCGCCGCGCGGGTCGGGAAGTCTGAAGCCATGGCCTGCTGGTAGACCTTCGCGGCAGCCAGCAAGAACTCCGTCGTCCCAACGCCCCAGATAGAGGTTCTGGGTCATGACCTTGAGCTCGCCGCCCTTCTTGGCGGCCTGAGCGGGAACCGGCAGCGCGACAACTGCCGCGCCGACGAGGGCACCGGCGGTAACGCCCGACAGGACGGACCGGAAACGCATCATGGATCTCCTTCGAGTTCTTCACAGGCGACCCCATTCTGCCAAGGGACCGCGCCGCGTGGCCCGGATTGGCGCCTAAGGGCCCGAATGACCGATCTGCGAGCCGGGGTCAGTCCCCGACAGTGATGTCGACCAGCAGTTCGGCGGCCAACAGCTCAAGATCGGCTCGGATCAGACTGGTGTCGGCGTCGGCAGGGATGCGCACGGCGATGTGCGCCTCGAACAGCAGGCCACCGGCCATCGGCGCCTCGCGGGTCTCGGTCTCCAGGCTCTCGATGGACAGGTGGTGGCGGTGCAGGACGGAGGAAACCTCCCGCACGATGCCGGGACGGTCGTTGCCCAGCAGGTCGATCGTCAGGTCCGGACCAGCGCTCGCCACGTCCTCGAGGGCTGGGTGCACAGACACGTCCAACAAGCCGTCGAGTCTGCGTGTCGCAGCGGTGAGCTCCCCGACGGCCTCGGCGGGCACCGTCACCACCACGATGCCCGCAAACTTGCCTGCCAGCTCGGCCAGTTGGCTTCGCTCCCAGTTGCCACCGTGTTCAGTGATGACTTCGGAGAGGGCTTCGACAAGACCGGCGCGGTCGTCACCGATGACGGTGAGCACAATTCTGGACACGTCCGCATCGTAACCGGGCAGGAGCGGGCGTTCGTTGTTGCTGCGTGGTGGCAACCACTCGCCCGCGGCAAACCGTTGGCAGCAGCCACCCCGGCTTTGGGTGAAGGATGGCCTACTGGATCGTCCGCCGGTCACCGAAAGGTTCCGCGCAACCGCCAGGACTGCGGCCGCGTGCCACCGAAGGTCTCACAGCGCATCCATCGCAAAGGACTCCTGCGTGCCCTTGACGCTGTACATGGCGTCATCCGCGCGCCGCATGGCCATCCTCACGGCAGCCTCGGGGTTGGCATGGTCGACCTGCAGGCGGCTGACCCCGAGGCTGGCACTCACCTGGATCCTCACACCGCCCACCGCGATCGGCGCGGACAGATTGTCGATCATCCGCCGTGCCACGGGTTCAGGGTCCCGGTCGCGGAAGAGCAGGCCGAACTCGTCTCCCCCGAGCCGACCGACCGTGTCCTCGCCGCGCAATGCCGACCGCAACCTGCGCGCTGCCACCACAAGGACCTCGTCACCGACCAGATGTCCGTGGCTGTCGTTGAGCGCCTTGAAGCCGTCAAGATCGAGCACACCGAGGTACCAGTCCCCGTCGGAGTCGCGGCGCCGGTCAGTGCGGGTGAACGGGTTGCCGCCCGCGGCCAGGGCGAGCGCCTCCTGCAGGAATGTCGCGTGGTCGAGCACGTCAGTCAGCGGGTCGTGCGTCGCCCGATGCTCGAAACGTCGCAGCAGGCCGTCTATCCGCAACACGGCCAGGCCCAGGATCAGAGCTGTCGCCACGATGGGGATGCGCGGATCGATCGGCCGATCCATCAGGTAGAGGACGGTCAAGATCGCGGGACCCGCGTAGCCCAGAGCCACGACAGTCATGAGTCGCGTACGGCTGCGCATAGTCGTGCGGGCCAACGCGTAGAGGCGAGGGTCGGCCATGTCGGGGGTCATCACCGCGGCGGCGAAGAGCGCCATTTTGACCACGGAAAAGGCCGCGGAGAAGGAGTCGTAGGGCAGCATCCCAGCCGCCGCTTGCCTGGCACGCAGGATATCCGACAGCACCGCCACCATGACGGTGGCAGCCAGTAGCCACATGGTCTTGTTGAGTAGCGCGCCGGTCAGAATGACCCGCGCAACGGCTGTGAGCAGCACCACCGATGCCAGCGGGAAGACCACACCCATAAGTGGCGGCACACCCATGGCCTGTTCCGTGGCCAACGCCGGACCGAACATCCATTGCACGACCAACGCACCCAGCCCGACAGCCACCATCAGCGCGTCGATGAGGTCTCCGCTTCCCGGGGTGGGGTGGATGCGTCGCAGGAGCATGATCGCCCCCACGATGACCACGGCGCTCGCGGCGACGAACAGGCCGTCGTACCACTGCGGGTAGATCCGCTGCAGATCCGGCCACCGGCGGACATCCAGCAGACTGATCGCGTATCCGACGGCCAGCAACACAACCCCGGCGGTTACGGTCCACCACGCCGCACGCGCCGGGGGCTGCCAGGTGAGCACTCCGCGGACCGCCAGTCCGGCGGACAGGACAGCGACCGCCGGCACCAGAATGACTCTCGTGCTCGGCACGGTGAGCGCTACAGCGAGGCCGGTGAACAGCAGCACCAGCCAGATGCGACGGACTGGAAGTGACCAACCCACCGTTTCAGGGTTACACGGCACCCGGTTGCCACGCATGCCTGACGACACCCCAAGAGGGTGATTCGGATCCGTCCGCCGACCGTCTGGCTGCGCGGGACCAGAGGCTCACACCGGGCTCTTACCGAACCTCAGATCGGCTCTCATGTTGCCCGGTCATATTCGTGAGTACGAACTGAGGAGAACAACGATGAACAAGAAATCACTGAGCATTATTGGGATCGGCGCCGCAGCGGTGGCGCTCTCAGCGGGGGCTGTCGCTTTCGCTGCATCCGACAACCAGCCTGCCGCATCCACGACGACCAGCCAGAGCCAGACCTACGACAAGGGCCCCGGTATGGGCGAGACGGCCCTGACCGGCGCTGAGGCCGAGAAGGTCACCGCGGCCGCTCAGGCCGAGATCCCCGACGGAACCGTCCTGCGTGTGGAGACCGACTCAGAGGGTGTCTACGAGGCCCACGTGACCAAAGCCGATGGCACCGAGGTGATCCGATGGCACCGAGGTGATCGTGCAGGTCAATGCCGACTTCCAGGTCACCGGCGTGCAGGAGATGATGGGCCGCGGCATGGGCGGTCATCGAGGCGGACCGGGCATGGGCGAGACCCCGCTGACCGGTGCTGACGCCGAGAAGGCAACTGCTGCCGCCCAGGCCGAGATCCCCGACGGCACCGTGATCCGCGTGGAGACCGACGCTGACGGCACCTACGAGGCGCACGTGCGCAAGGCCGACGGGACCGAGGTTGAGGTCAAGATGGACAAGGACTTCAACGTCACCTCCGTTGAGGAGTTCGGTGGGATGCGGGGCTACATGGACACCGAGACCGAGACCGACACGGACAGCAACGCCTGACGCAACACCGCCAACCGCCGCACCGACTACCCGGTGCGGCGGTTGTGTCGTTGTCGGCGTCGCTGTGGCGACCAGTGTCGGGCGGGTCAGCGCGGCCCACGCGCCTCCAGCGACGCCAGCAGCGCACCCAAGTCCCGTGCCAATCGCTGCCGCCGCGAGGTGCTGATACCGGCCAGCAGCTTCTGTTCAGCAGCGAGGTGCTTCGGGATCAAGTCCTCGACTAGCGCCAGCCCCTTGTCGGTCAGCAGGACCCAGCGCACGCGAGCGTCGTCGGGGTCGGACTGTCTGGTGACCAGGCCACGGCTCACCAGGTTGTCGACCCGGGTGGTGACGGTTCCCTGTGTCAGTCCCAGGTCGGCGGCCAGGCGGGTGTGCGTCGAGCGATAGGGCGGAATCCGCCGGCGCAATGTGACCAGCACCGGGAAGTCCGCTGACGTGATGCCTGCGTCGCCGAACACCCTCGCCTGCTCGGCATCCACGATCGCTCGGATCCTCGCCATGCGGGCGATGATGGCCACCGGGCTGACGTCGAGATCCGGGCTGACGGCCTTCCACTCATCGAGCACCCTCGCGATGGAATCCCGTGCGCTTTGCATGAGCAAGACCCTATGTTAAGAATACTTTGAGTTCAAAGTATTGGAGATGCAATGAGTCTCAGTGTGACCGTGGTGGGCACCGGCACGATAGGTATGACTCTGGCCAAGTTGTGGCACGGCGCTGGGTTCCAGGTGACGCTGGCCAGTCGCGAGAACCAGGAGCGGGTCCTCGACGGGATCCCCGTGCGTCCCATTGCGGATGCCCTGCCCGGTTCCGACGCAGTCCTCACCGCGATCCCGGGGTCGGCCGTGCAAGTGTTCCTCGACCAGCACGCGTCACAGCTGGACGGAGTCCCACTGATCGACGCCAGCAACAACGTCGGAGCGCCCGCCATGCACCACGCCGCACAGGCCGGAGACCTCGCCTACTACAGGGCCTTCAACACCCTCGGCGTGGAGAACTTCGCAGAACCGGTCTTCGACGGAATCGCCGCCGACTTGTTCTATAGCGGGCCACCTGAACACAAAGACGTTGTAGAGGCCCTAATAGCGGCAGTGGGCCTGCGGCCAGTCTGGGTCGGTGAGGGCGCCGACGCCGCCGACCTGCTCGACGGCGTAGCCCGACTGTGGTTCACGCTGGCCCTGGCTCAAGGTCGGGGCAGGCACCTAGCGTTCCGGATGTTGCCATGAGCCAGAGTCGCCTCATCGCAAACGCCGCGGGACACAAGGTCACCACCCTCGAACTCTTCTTCGATCTCGTCTTCGTCTACGGGATCAGCCAGGTGACCGCCTACTTGGCCGACGATCACTCCGCTCTCGGATTCCTGCGCGGCCTGCTGCTGGCAGCGCTCTTGTGGTGGGCCTGGGTTGCCTACTCCTGGCTGGGCACTTCTGTGCAGGTCAACCAGCGACCCGTCCAGATATCGATGTTCGTGGCCATGGCGGCCATCATGATCCTGGCCCTGCTCATGCCGGACTTCTTCGACGACACCCGCGGGGCATCAGTCGCAATGGTGGCCGCGGCCGCCTACGTGATGGTCCGACTTATGCACCTTGCGCTGTTCTACTTCGCCGGCCGCGACGATCCCGGCATCACCCGCGCCGCACTGCGTTTGGGACGCACCGTGGTGATCGCCGCGCTACTGCTGATCGGTGGGGCGTACCTCGGTGGCGATTGGCAACTCGTGCTGGTCACCGTGGCCGTGGTGATCGACGTCGTCGGACCCTTCCTCGGCGGAGGCCAAGGATGGCGCCTGGCTCTGTCGCACTTCGCCGAACGACACGGCCTCATCGTCATCATCGCCCTGGGCGAGAGCATCGTCGCGATCGGAGTGGGGGCCTCCGGAATCCCGATGAGCGCGGCGTTGCTGACGACCGCGGTGCTTGGAGTGGCGGTCGCCTGCACTCTGTGGGTCGCCTACTTCGACGGCACCTCCGACGCTTTGGAGGAAGCCGTCGAGACACGCGATGGTGTGGACCAGGTGACAACGGCCAGGGACGTCTACTCGATCATGCACTTCCTTCTCGTCGCCGGCCTCATCCTCATGTCGCTGGCGATGAAGTCCGCACTGAAGGGCGCCGAAAAGGGGTGGGCAGAACCACTTGCCGACTATGCCTCGTTCGCTTTGGGCCTCGGGCTCTTCCAGTTCCTGTTCGGTCTCTGGCTGATGCGCAAACGGGCCGGCGCGACGACCGCGGCGGCAGAAGCTTTAGTCGCGCTGGGCGCACTGCTGATCATCCCGCTGGGCACGATTCTTCCGGCGGTCGCAACGGTGGTCATCGTGGCGGCACTGGCACTCGTCTGGCGAGTCGTGCGGGCCCCGGCGTCCCAGCCCGCTTGACCTCAAGCTGCAAACAGCCACCGGTCGCCATAGGCGAGACCTACTGCGTCGCAACCACCAAGGGAACCACCTGTTCTACGCCAAGATCGTGCAGCATATGGGCGGCTTGTGTGAGCGTCCATTTGCTACGCGAGATGTCGTCGACCAGCAAGACGGATCCGCCCATTCCATGAGTGCGAGCCAGTTGCAGCCTGGCCGTGACCTGACCCAGCCTCGCCGGGCCTTGAGCTGGCTCCGCCACCGTTGAGGGCTGCGCGAACATTTCCAGCACGGGCAGGTTCAGTTCGGCGGCAGCGAGATCGGCCAATTCCCTGACCCGCACGGGGTGCTCGGCGCTGCTGATCGGCACCACCGCACTCACCGCGGGCATGTCCTCCCGACGCCACCGGCCCAGCATCTGGACCACAGCAGTCCGCAACTGTTCGGACAGCGGCCCATCGGGGCCCAGCACCTCCTCCACCAGATCCGGCCAGACACCACCGGCGATGGCCGTAACTGCCCGGCCGACCGCGATCCCCTCGATCCGACCCGGGCGCCCGCTGCCGCTGGGCCACAACTTGCGCGGCGGTATCCGCACCGGACGCCGGCGCAGGGACTCGTACACCGCGTCCACGGTTTGGACTGATGGCCGCGCACCCGGGCTCGGCAACTCACCGGTGCACACCGAGCACCGCCCGCACGGTTGTGCTGCCGGATCGTCAAGCGCCGTGGTGAGCAACTGCATCAGGCATTCACGGCCGGACGCGTACTCAGACATGATTCCGGCCTCAGCCCGGCGCAATTCGACGATCCGGTCGTACTTGGCAGCATCAAAGGTCCAGGGTTTGCCCGTCGCGAACCAGTGGCTGCCTTCCTTGCCGACCACCCCATCGACCTGCAGTTGCTTCAGAAGCACCTCAACCTTGCCTTTCGACCGCGCGAGGGCATTGACGAGATCGGCAGTGGTGTGCGGTCGCTGGCGCAATAGGGCCAGCAGGTTATCCGCCATCTCGGGGTCGGGCAGCGTCGCAGTGGCGAACCATTCCCAAACATCAGGATCGGACTCGTTGGCTGGCAACAGAACGCCGATCGCAGAATCAAGTGCCCGTCCGGCGCGACCGACCTGCTGGTAGTAGGACACCGGAGAATCCGGAGATCCGACGTGGATGCAGAACGCGAGATCGGGCTTGTCGTAACCCATGCCCAAAGCCGAGGTCGCGACCACCGCCTTGACATCGTTGGCACGCAACCGTGCCTCGATCTGCTCGCGCACATCCGGCGGTGTCTGCCCTGTGTACGGCTCGACATCGTGGCCCTGTTCTTGGAGAAAGGCCGCCAATTGCTCGACCACCGGCACAGTGAGCCCGTAGATGATTCCTGAACCCGAAGCCGTGGCCAGGAACTCGTGGATCCATGCGAAGCGTTGCCCGTAGGTGAGGTTGGGCACAACGGCCAGCCGCAACGACTTGCGCGCGAGTGACCCGCGGATCACAGTGGTGCTCGGCCCCAACTGATCGGACAAGTCGTCGACCACCCGTGAGGTGGCCGTGGCGGTTGTGGCAAGAACCGGCGTCCCCGACTCCAGTTCCAGCAACAGCCTTGCGATGCGCTGGTAGTCCGGGCGGAAATCGAAGCCCCAGTCGGAGATGCAGTGCGCCTCGTCGATCACCAGCAGGCCGCTGGACTTGAGCACCGGCATGGCGCGCTTGCTGAACTGCGGGTGCGAGAGGCGCTCAGGTGAAACCAGCAGGACGTCGATCTCGTCGCCATCCAGGCGCTCGAACACGAGGTCCCAGTCGGACCGGTTGGAGGAGTTGACGGTAGCCGCCTCAATACCGATCCGGCGGGCCGCCTCGACCTGGTCGCGCATCAGAGCCAATAGTGGCGAGATGACGATCGTCGGCCCCGCTCCGACATCGCGACGGGCCAAGGTCGCAGCCCAATAGACCGCCGACTTTCCCCAGCCGGTCGCCTGGACCACCAGAACCCGTTGCGCACCTGAGAGCAGTGCGGCGACGGCCTCGACCTGACCGGGGCGCGGTCTGGCGTCGGGACCGGCCATCGCTGTCAGGACCGCCTGGATGGCCACGGACGCCGTCGTGGCGGCATTTGTTGCCTCACTCATGGGACTCCTCCGTCAGGCAAGGCTCCCACGCCGGGCTTGGCGGGGCGCCGGGGCCCACGGCCCAACCCCGGCTCGCGGGGCCGGCCGGGCCGACGCCAACCGACAAAACGGCCCTGCGCCTGGGACCGGTCGCAACTGCTTGAATCCCGTCATGGCCCCTGATACGCAAGCGGCGCTGCTTCAAGAGCGAAAGCTTCTACGCGCCTCAACTGCGACCGCTGCTGCCTTCGCCGCGGTGGGGATCGTCTGGGGATTGTGGGCGGAATCCCAGATCATCCTGCTGGACGGGGCGTACGCGCTGATCGGCCTCGGCCTCGGTGTGCTGTCTCTGCGGGCTGCCCGTTTAGTACAGC
>JALOLM010000179.1 GCA_025455985.1 Candidatus Nanopelagicales bacterium
GGGCGCCGGTACGACACCGGAGACAAGCAGTCCTACCTGCAGGCGACGGTCCGGCTGGCCAGCGCGCGGGCGGACCTCGGCCCCGAGTTCCGCAACTGGCTCACCGAGTTCGTGGCCTCACCGGAGTTTGCGAGCGACTGATGCGCAGTCTCGCCGAGCATCTGCAGTTGGTCATCAGTCGGGTGCGGCCACTGGAGCCGCTTTCACTGCCGCTGCTGGATGCCCGGGGTTGTGTGCTCGCAGCCGACGTGACGGCCGGCGCGGACGTTCCGGCGTTCCACAGCAGTGCGGTCATGGGCTACGCGGCGCGGGCTGGCGATATCGCCATGGCCTCGCCCTCTGCAGTCCTCGCTCTGCGTGAACTCCCCGCGGGATCGCCCATGGCCCCCGGGTGCGTGATCGCCGTCTCGGTCGGATCGCCGCTGCCGTACGGCGCCGATTGTGTGGTGCCGGTGGAATACACCGATCGCGGTGCCCCGGTCGTGCGGGTCGGCAGGCCGGTTGCCCGTGGCGCGAATGTGCTCTGGGCCGGCAGCCAGATCAAACAGGGCACGACCCTGATGCGGGTGGGACAGACCCTGCGCTCGCGCGAGATCGCGATGCTGGCAGCGATCGGGATCGGCAAGGTCCCGGCCTACCCGAGACCGCGCATCGCTGTGCTGACCACTGGCAGCGAACTGGTGGACACCAGCCGTCTGCGTCCCCAGCCGCAGGGATCCCCGGCCGTGAAGCCGGACATCAACGGGGTAGCTCTCGCGTGCGCGGTTGTGGAGGCCGGTGCTCTGTCCTACCGGGTGGGGCCGGTGCCCGACGACCCGGTGCGTCTGCGCAAGATCCTCGACGACCAGCTCGGTCGGGCGGACATGGTGGTCACCACCGGTGGCATCGGCGCGGAGGCCGACGACGTGCTGCGACCGGTGCTGGCCACGATGGGCACCGTCGACTTCGCATGGGTGGCCCTCGAGCCGGGCCGGGTTCAAGGCACTGGATCGCTAGGGGCCTCCAACGTGCCGCTTATCGCATTGCCCGGGGATCCGGTCGCGGCGTTCGTCGGGTTCGAGTTGTTCGTGCGCCCGGTGGTCAGACGGCTGATGGGTCATTCGGACGTCTACGGGACACGCCGGCAGGTGCGGTTGACCGAGCCGGTCGAAGGCGCGGCGGGCGTGACGACGATGGTTCCGGTGGTTGTCGAGGATGAGGCCGCAACGCCGGTTCCGCCGGGTGTACCGGGTCTGGCGCAGGCCACGGCACTGGCGGTTGTGCCGCCGGAGAGGCTTTCGCTGCAGCGCGGCGATATGGTGACGGCGGTCTTCTTGGAGCACGCATGAACCGTCTGTGGCCCGCCATCCTGAGCCGGGACGACATCCGGTTGCGCCCTTTGAGTGCCCGCGACCGCCAGCAGTGGCAGGAGGTCCGTGCCCGCAACATCGAATGGCTGCGGCCCTGGGATGCAACCCTGCCGCCGGGCGCCTCCGATGCCCCTGCCACGTTCCGGGGCATGGTGCGCAGCCTGCGCACGGCCGCGCGGGCCGGCTCGACGTTGCCGTTCGCACTCGATGTCGATGGCCGGTTCCGGGGGCAGGTCACCGTCGGTTCGATCCACCTCGGATCGCTGCGCGGGGCGCACATCGGGTACTGGATCGACCAGGCCGTGGCTGGCCGGGGGGTCATGCCGATGGCGGTGGCCATGGCCGTGGACCACTGTTTCGCGGGCGGTCTGCACCGCATTGAGATCAACATCCGGCCGGAGAACCAGCCGAGCATCCGCGTGGTGGAGAAGCTCGGGCTGCGCTACGAGGGTTTGCGCGAGCGCTATCTGCACATCGACGGCGACTGGCGAGATCACGTCACGTACGCGGTGACCGTGGAGGAGTTGTCGGGGCCGTTGACCGACCGGGTGGTGCGCCACGGAAGCGCGGGTGGGGATCTGCCGAACACGCCGAAGAAATCCGGGAACTGACGCAGCGCCGCCCGTAGGCTACAGAGCGTGCTCACAGGCCTCCTTTACGTTGCAGTCATCGGTATGTGGGCGGTCGTTCTCCTTCCCCGCTGGCTCGGGACGTCGGACCGTTACCGCGACGCCCGCTCCACGCAGCGCTTCCGCCGTTCCTTGCGGGCGGTGTCTGTGCGCAGGCATCGCTCACACGACATGGCCGCAGAGCCGGGTTCGTCGGCCAGTCGGGTCGACACAGCTCCGGCCGACGCCGCGATCGACGCCCATCTGGATCACGGGATCGACCCGTTCGTTGGCATGCCCGAGGACAAGCACCGTCGCCGGGCGCGTGCCGAGCAGGCCCGCGCGCAGGCCACCGCGGCTGCTGCTGTGCGACGCCGGCGGGTATTGATCGTCCTCGGTGCTGCCACTTCGCTGTCGCTGATCGCAGCGGTTGTTGGGTTCCTGCCTTTCACCTTGGCGGTGGTGTGCGCCGCGGCACTGGGCGGGTATCTGTATCTGCTGCGTTCCCAGTCGCGCATCCGCGCCCGCGCGGCAGCAGATCGCCGCCGCAGTGCGGGGACCGCGAAGACGGCCACCGCGACGTCCGGCGCCGAGCAGACCTGGGACCCCGTCGAGGCCCCTATCCCCTCCTACATGCGAGCGGCGAAAGCCACCGCTATCCCACGGGAGATCGACTCGACGAAGAACGGGCCGTGGACCGCGGAGCGCATGCTCGAGCAGGCGGCAGCCCTGCGCGCGGGGGAGGACGCGGAAGCCGAACTGGGTCTGGACGAGTACGCCTACCCCGAGTACCAGCACGCCCGGGCCGTCAACGAGTAGGCCCTTGCTACCCTTGGGGGAGTCTTGGGGCTGTAGCGCAGTCCGGTAGCGCACCTCGTTCGCATCGAGGGGGTCAGGGGTTCGAATCCCCTCAGCTCCACCACCAGCACCTCCCGGTCATTCTTGGCCGGGAGGTTTGCTTCTTGAGCCGGGATCCAGGTTCTTCCGGTGACGAGGTGACCAGTCAGTGGTCCGTTTCTCACCGAAACCGGCGGGCTGCAGATTGGGAGAAGAACGTCCCGGCTAGGTGGCCGGCAGTACCCGGAGGCGGAACTTGTTACTGCGAACTGCCGGCGGCTTACGCCGTGGGTTTGCTGACGCCGGTCCGATCACGTAGCGGTTACGCCCTATGGCGGCGTTGCCGAGCCGGACCCGCAACTTGAACGTGTAGCCGACGCTCACCCGCTCACAGGCCGCGAGTTTGCGCCAACGGCCTCCGGTCTGGGTGAACAGGCAGACCTTGCGGCTCGATGGCCCACGCAGGCTGCGGACCCGGATCGAGATGCTGAACTGCTCGCCCACGGTGACGACGCGGCTGCCCGGGACCGCTCGCATGACCGGTGTCTTGGCGTGCGCCGGAGTCCCCACCGCGATCAACGCGGCTGTCAGGACCAGCACTGCAGGTGCTCTCATCACTGCGAGCCTAAACCCAGGTCGGCAGCCACATCCGCAATTGCCACGCCGAATACGGAATCACTTCGCCGGTCCAGATGGGGTAGAACCACCACGTCGCCGCGACGGCCATGAGCAGGAATGTGAGCACGGCGAACGCCCCATTCTGGCGTCGCTCACGGGTGGCATCCGGACGGCCCAGAACCGTGGCGAGGCTCAAAGTCAGCGCCATGATCATGAACGGCAGGAACACGATCGAGTAGAAGCTGAACACTGTGCGCTCCTGGAATAGCAGCCACGGCGCCCAGCCGGCGAAGAAGCCGCAAAGCACAGCACCGGCTCGCCAGTCACGCACCGCCACCCAGCGCCACACCTGGTGGACCAAGGCGAGCACGGCTGCCCACCAGATCACGGGGTTGCCCAGAGCGATGACCTCTTGCGAGCAAGACTCGGCGCCGCCGCATTGCAGGCCCTCGGACTCGTAGTGGAAACTCGTGGGCCGCGCGAGGACCGGCCACCCCCACGCGTTGGCTTGATAGGAGTGCTCAGTGGTCAATCCGGTGTGGAACCGGAACGCTTCAGCGTGGTAGTGCGCAAGTGAACGCAGCGCCCCCTGGATGCCGGTGTATCCGCCGTTGTCGAAGGCCCACGTCCGCAAGTAGCCAGTGCTCGTGAACCACCCGTACCAGGTTGCGAGGTAGGTGAGGAAAGCGATCGGCAGCATGATCAACGCGGCGGGCACGGCATCGCGCAGGAACGTCTTGGCGAAGGCGTGGCGCTCACCTAGCTGACGCCGCCAGCCGAGGTCCCAGATCACGGTCAGCAGCCCGAAGGCCACCACGAACCACAAACCGCTCCACTTGACCCCGCAGGCCAGCCCGAGCGCCAGGGCTGCTGCCCAACGCCAGGGACGCAGCCCGCGCTTGGGCCATATGCGCCGGGCCCGGTCGCGATCGAGTAATAGCGCTGCGAACGCCAATAGGACCAAGAAGGACAAGATCCCGTCGAGCAAGGCCGTGCGGCTCATCACGATGGCCATGCCGTCGATCGCCATGAGGAAGCCGGCGAGTGTGCCCAGCAGGTTGGACCCGGTGAGCCTGCGGACCACACGAGCGAGCACCAGCACCGACAGGATGCCCACGATCGCCACGGCGATGCGCCAGCCGAAAGGATCGGCGCCGAAGACGGCCTGCCCCGAGGCGATCACCCACTTGCCGAAGGGCGGGTGCACGACGTAGGACGGCGTGTCTTTGAATACTGAAGCGGCTGACTCGAGGTTGCCGTCCATGGCCAGAAGAAGGTCGTTGGCCTTCTTCTTGGCGTCCATCTCGTGGCCGAAGAGCAATAGCGCCAGGCCATCCTTGGCGTAATAGGTCTCGTCGAAGACGAAGGCGTGGGGCCGGCCCAGATTCGGCAGGCGCAGGATGGCGGCCAGAATCGCCATGCCCACTGGCCCCAGCCAGCCGAACCAACCACCGCGCGGGCCGGATGAAACAACCGGGGCTGCGCCCTGCGAGGGCTGCGCAACGGTTGTTAGGCTCACGCGGGCCAGCATAAGGAGGTGCCAGGTGTCACACGGCGACGGCGTGCTGATTGTGGCTGCCACTCCTTTGGGCAATCCGGCCGACGCCAGCGTGCGTCTGCGTAACGCCTTAGCCGATGCCGATGTCGTAGCGGCTGAGGACACCCGACGGACCCGGCGGCTGGCCGCCGATTTGGGTGTGCGGATCGGCGGGAAGGTCATCTCTCATTTCGACGCGGTGGAATCGCAGCGCGCTTCGCAGATCGCCGACCTTGTGCGGCAGGGCAACGCCGTGCTTGTCGTCAGCGACGCGGGTATGCCGTTGGTTAGCGCACCGTGCTTGTCGTCAGCGACGCGGGTATGCCGTTGGTGAGCGATCCGGGTCTGGCGGCGGTTCGGGCGTGCCTCGATGAGGGTCTGCCGGTGACCTGCCTGCCGGGGCCGAGTGCCGTGACCACGGCGTTGGCTCTGAGTGGCTTACCCTCGGATCGCTTCTGCTTCGAGGGCTTCCTGCCCCGACGTACCGGGCAACGCCGGACGCGCCTGCGTGATCTTGCCCAGGAGCAGCGCACGATGGTCTTCTTCGAGAGTCCCCGCCGACTTCACGCCTGTCTGCAGGACCTGGCTGAGATCTTCGGCGACGATCGGGCGGTTGCGGTGTGCCGGGAGTTGACCAAGACCTACGAAGAAGTCCTCCGGGGCACGGTTGCCGAATTGGTCGGGCAGGTTGAGGACATCCTCGGGGAGGTGACGCTGGTGGTTGCAGGTGCGTCACCACCGAGTCCGCAGACGCCGGACCTCCTCGAGGCGGTCGATGAGCTTGTGGCCGGCGGTATGCGGCGCAGCGAGGCGGTGGCACAGGTTGCGCGGGCCGCAGGGGTGTCCCGGCGGGAGTTGTACGAGCAGGTCATGGCCCGCTGAAGGCTCCCGGGACCTCCTCGTTACAACCGCTAACGCATGGCACCACCACTGAGGGAGCAGGCGGCTGAGGGCGCCAGCCTCAGCACTCGAACTCGGTGCCGTCGGGCAGGAAGCCGTCGACGACCTCGATCATGACGACCTTGCCCTTGTGCACCGTGAAGTGCAGGCGGCTTCCCTGCGGCGCGTATATGGGTGAGTCGTCATAGATGTTGCGGTTCACGATCCGCGCCGAGGGGTATTTACGCAGCAGGCGCGCGCGCGAGTCACCGACCCGGACCCCTTTTCGGGTTGCGAACTTGCTGCTCTTCGTGCTTACCACCTTGACGGTGTCGTCCCACACCCCGGCGTAAACGCTCTTCGGGTAGCGGCGTGTCACCCAGCCGCTGTTGCAGCCGGTCGCACCGCGTTCAATCCATCCGGCATCACGAGCCTGGACGGCTGTCATGCCGGCCTTCAGCGACCCGATTCCCTCGTTGGT
>JALOLM010000180.1 GCA_025455985.1 Candidatus Nanopelagicales bacterium
CTTGATCGCCAGCACCTTGGGGTCGGCGGCCGCCTGTTCCAAGAACCGCTGCACGCTCGTGGAGAAGGAGTCGTAGGGGTGGTGCAGCAGGATGTCGTGGCGTCGCATCGCCTCAAGCACATTGGGCGCGCTGGCGCTCTCCTTGTTGTTCTCGTGCAGCATCTTGTTGGTGCGCGGCACGAAAGCGGGATCGGACAGGTCCTCGCGGTTGAGGCCGACGAACGCCCACAGCCCCCGCAGGTCCAGCGGCGCGGGCAACATGAATACCTCGTTCTCGGCCATGCCGAGCTCACGCACGAGCACGTCAAGGATGTGCGGGGCGATGGTCTGCTCGACCTCCAGACGCACGGGCGGGCCGAAGCGGCGCTTGCTCAACTCGCGCTCGAGGGCCTTGAGCAGGTTCTCCGCGTCGTCCTCCTCCACCTCGAGGTCCTCGTTGCGGGTCACCCGGAACAAGTGGTGCTCGATGATGTCCATGCCGGGGAACAGCTGGTCGAGATGCTGGGCGATGACCTCCTCGAGCGGAACGAACCGTGAGTCGCCGATCGTGAGGAACCGGTCAAGGGAGGGCGGGACCTTCACACGGGCGAACAACTCCGTGCCCGTGGCCGGATTGCCCACCACCACGGCGAGGTTCAAAGACAGCCCGGAGATGTAGGGGAAGGGGTGCGCCGGGTCGACGGCCAGCGGGGTGAGCACCGGGTAGATCTTGTCCCGGAACAGCTTGGACAACTTCTGGCGCTCGTCGTCGGACAACTCCGCCCAGCGCACCAGGTTGATCCCCTCCGCGGCCAGGCCGGGGCGCACCTGGTCACTCCAGCACGCGGCCTGCCGGCGCATCAGGTCGTGGGCATGCACGAGGACGGCATCATGCACTTCGCGCGGCAACAGCCCGCTGGCCGCGCGCAGGGCGATCCCGGCGGCGATGCGTCGCTTCAAGCCGGCGACGCGGACCATGAAGAACTCATCGAGGTTGGATGCGAAGATCGCCAGGAACTTTGCCCGCTCCAGCAGCGGCAGTTCCTGATCCTCTGCCAACTCCAGGACCCGTTGGTTGAAGGACAGCCAACTCAGTTCCCGGTCGATGAACCGGTTGTCGGGAAGGTCGTCAACCACTTCGGCAACGTGTGCAGCGGGACTGGTCATGCCTCCAGCGTGCCAGAAAGGTCCGGATCGGTCGCGCCTTATGTCAAGGCGTACTGCACATCGCAATCAGCACAACGGAAACCCAGCTGTTCATACATCTTCACTGCCGGTTGGTTGCTGGTGTCCACATAGAGCATCACCGTCGACAAACCCAAGTGGGCCAGGTAGCGCAGGCCGGCGTGGGTGAGCGCCTTCCCCAGACCGGTACCTCGCGCCCGCGTGGCGACGCCGAGCACGTAGACCTCCCCGATCCGCTCATGGGCATGTCCGGACCCGCCATGCACTTTCGTCCAGTGGAAGCCGGCCAAACCCTGCTCGTCGAAGGCCAGCAGGAACCCATCGGCGTCGAACCACGGCTGGCTCAGGCGCTCCTCGAGGTCGGCCCGGGTCCAGGACCCCTGATCGGGCAGATCCACGAAGGCCTCGGCGTTCAACGCCAGCCATGCGGTTGCGTCGTCGTGGGTGAAGGTCCTGACCTCAACTCCGGGCGGCAGCTCGACCTCGGTGATTCCGGTGAGCGATCGGGTGTAGCGGCACAGGGAACGAACCGGCTCGAATCCCCCGCTCTGCGCGAGCTCCCGGGCAGCCGGCAGTTGACCGTGCGCCCACACCCGGACCTGCGGACCGGCCACCTCGACGACTGCGTCCAGCAACTGTCGGCCGTAGCCGGCGCCGCGGGCAGCGGGATCCACGAGGAACTCCGCCACGGGCGGCTGTCCGTCGATGACTCCTGCGTACCCGATGATGGCGCCGGAATCATCGGTCAGCAGCCCCTGGGTCATACCGGGCGACCCGCCGGCCAGCAGATGCAGGTATGTGTGTTCACTCAGCGACGACACCCCGTCGGCGTCGCTGACCCGCTGTAGAAGAGCATCCACGTCGGCGATCTGCGCGGCGGTCAGCGCCGCCGTCCACTGCAGGTGAGTCACTGCGACAGCTCAGCGTCGCGCTCGGCGTTGGGCGGGACGAGGCGGTAGCCGACGTTGCGGACGGTCCCGATCAGCGCCTCGTACTCCGAGCCCAGTTTGGCCCGTAGTCGCCGCACGTGGACATCGACGGTGCGGGTCCCGCCGAAGTAGTCGTAACCCCACACCTCCTGGAGCAACTGCTGCCTGGTGAACACCCGGCCCGGGTGCTGCGACAGGTACTTGAGCAACTCGAACTCTTTGTAGGTGAGGTCCAGCACGCGACCCCGGACCGTGGCGGTGTAACTCGACTCGTTGATGAGTAGTTCGCCGTGCTGGATCTCGGGCTGGCCACCGGCGACGCCGTCGTCGAGCTTGCCGAGCGCCAGGCGGATCCTGGCCTCGACCTCGCCGGGTCCGGCGGTGTCCAGCACGATGTCATCGACCCCCCAGTCGGCTGAGATCGCTGCCAACCCGCCCTCCGCGACGATCAGCAGAAGCGGTACGTCGGTGCCGGTCGCGGCCAGCACCCGGCACAAGCTGCGGATGGCTGGCAGGTCACGACGGCCGTCGATGAAGATCAAGTCGCTGGTGGGGGCGTCGAGCAGGGCGGCGGCTTCGGCCGGGAGCACCCGCACCTGATGGGACAACAGGCCGAGCGCGGGCAGCACATGGTCGCTCGGCTCGACCGCATCGGTCATCAGCAGGACACTGCTCACGGCGCCACCTCGATTAGGACCCCTCAAGGGTATTGCAGCGCCTGCGGGCGGGTCCGACCCGGCGGTCTGTGACCTTCGGGACTGGCCCCGGGCGAGGTATTCAGCTGGTTCTGATCGCCGCTCACCTACGCCGGGATGGCTTGCCCCAGGGCGGAGATGACGTCGGCTTTGCGCGGCTGCCCCGACGCGCGGGTGACGACCCGGCCCTCGGCGTCGAGGACCAAGACGGTGGGTGTTCTTGCGATATCGAGCTCCCGCGCCAGATCGAGATACTCGTCGACATCCAGATCGACGTGCTTGACCCCGGGCACCATCCCGGCCACTTCATTGAGGATCCGGCGGGTGGCCCGGCACGGGGCGCAGAAGGCGCTGGTGAACTGCACGAGGGTCGCCTGCTCACCCAGCGAGGAGCCGACCTGGTCCGCGGAGAGCCGCTGGCCACCGTCGCGCGTACGCATGCGCCCGTCCATCGTCCGGCGCCAAACGCCGAACCCGGCCAACCCAACTGCTATGGCCAACAAGATCCACAGTCCCGACATGTTGTGTTGAACGCCTCCCATGCGCCGGTCATTCCCGCCGCAGCCACTACCCTTGAGAAAACCCGACAAACCGGAATACCTGAGGTGGCCTTCGGGTTTACCACACTAACCGAGATCCCGACCAAGAGAGAATCATCGTGATCGACCCCCGCGGAACCCGCTTCTCCGCCGCCATCACCACCGTCGTCTTGGCCCTTGTCATCGTGACCGCCCCCGGCACGGCGGCCGCCATCCTGCTCAGCATCCAGACACTGGTCTTCGCCTTCGGGGCCATCCTCGGCCCGGGGGCGCAGCCCTACGGCTGGATCTTCAAGAAGGCGATCCGGCCACGGCTGTCTGCGCCCTCGCACATGGAGGACGCCCTGCCGCCGCAGTTCGCGCAGGCGGTCGGACTCGGATTCGCCCTGGCTGCCAGCGTGAGCCTGCTGTTCGGATGGGTGCTCGGGGTATGGATCTTCGCCGGGTTCGCTCTGTTCGCCGCAGCTCTCAACGCGGTGTTCGGCTTCTGCCTCGGCTGTGAGATCTACGTGCGCATCCGCAAGTTCATTCCGGCGGCCGCGGTACCGACCGCTGACCGCTCGGCGCAAACCGGGCAGCCCACTTCCCTTCTGGACCTGACCGAGCAGACCCAGAAGGTCTGAGATGAACCGGCTGGTCGTGCAGTTGACCACGGACGAGCCGGAGAAGGTTGCCGCCGCGCTGACCGTGTCGATGGCCGCGGTGGCCAGCGGCGCCGACGTGGCGCTGTGGTTGTCAGGGCCCGCCTCCCTTCTGGCTGTGCCCGATCAGGCCCCAGACGTCGATCTCGAGTACGCGCCGGGACTCGAGGAGGGACTGGCAGCGCCGAACACGGTTCGCGTCTGCAGCCAATGCGCCGCTCGCCGGGGGCTGCGCGACACCGACCTGCGTGAGGGAGCCCGGATCGGCGGCGCCATGGAACTGGTCGAAGCGCTGCTCACCGACGGCACCGCGGCTGTCACGTATTGAGGCACTGCGTCGCCCGACCGATCGCAACAAGCGACTAGTCTGGTCCCATGACCGAAGTCTTCTTCACATCGTTGCTGGTCCTGGTGACGGTCTTCATCGCCTGGTTCTCCGTGTACGTGATCTACCGCCTCTTCAAGAGCCAGTAGGTGGACCTGCCAGAGGAGGTCCTGCCGCTGTCGTGGCTGCTCGGCCAGTGGGTCGGCGTCGGCACCGGTCAGTACCCCACCATCGAGGACTTCCAGTTCGGCCAGGAACTGTCGTTCACCTGCGACGGCCGGCCCTTCATAGCCTTGAACTCGCGCACGTGGATTCTCGACGCGGAGGGAAACCGAACCCGGCCCGGCGCCACCGAATCCGCCTACTTCCGGCCCCGGCCCGACAACGAGTTCGAGGCCGTTTTCGCCCACCCGACAGGGTTCGTCGAGGTCTGGCACGGCAAGGTGACCGTCGCGGACATCCAGGACGCCACCATCACCCGGGCCAGCCTGGAGATGACCACTGACACCGTGGTCCGCACCAGCAGCGCCAAGGAGTACGTCGGAGGTCATCGACTGTACGGGCTGGTACCCGACGGCGACCTCGCGTGGACGTTCGACATGAGCGCTGTGGGCCAGCCCCTCACCAACCACCTCGCGGCCAAGCTGAAGCGCGTGTGACCGACGATTTCGAGGCTCGGCTGCAGCAAGCGGGCTATCGGCGGACAGGACCACGACGAGAGGTCTGGGAAGCCGTCACCCGTCTGCGTCATGCCACCCCGGAGCAGATCGTGGCCGACCTCGACGACGTGGACACGTCCACGGTGTACCGGGCCCTGGAGGTGCTCGTCCAGGTCGGACTGATCACCCACACCCACATCGGGCACGGCCCCCCGGTGTATCACGCCGTCGACCCCACGCCCCACCTGCATCTGGTGTGCCAGCGATGTGGGGCATGCCAGCAGGCCACGTCAATTGCAGACGACTGAGGAAACAACCGCGCGGTCTGCGGTGTTACACCAGACATGACACATTTCGGCGATCCCTTCGGCGAGCAGAAACTCCTGACATCCGGCCAAGGCTGGGTGTTGATGCCGGATCGGGCCGTTCTGAAACTGACCGGTGCCGATCGGATCACGTGGCTCGACTCATTGACCTCCCACAAGATCGCGGCAAAGGCCAGCACACAGGCGCTCATCCTGGATCCGCACGGTCACGTCGAGTACGACCTGCACGTGGTGGATGACGGCGAGACCACCTGGCTGATCGTGGCTGCCGGGACGGCGGCACCGCTGAGGTCCTTCCTGGAGTCGATGCGCTTCTTCGCCGACGTGGCGATCACAGACGCCAGCGCCACATACGCCGTGGTCTGGATCCCGCGCCGCGA
>JALOLM010000181.1 GCA_025455985.1 Candidatus Nanopelagicales bacterium
CGGGCGCGCGCGCCGACGTCGCCGTGGTCGCCGCCCGGTTGCGGGGCGCACCGGGGGCCGCCGGCATCGGGTTGTTCGCAGTGCCGACCGACCAGCCGGGCTACCAGGTGACCAGCCGCCTGGAGAAGATGGGCTGGCACTGCTCGGACACCGCGGAGTTGGGCCTGGTGGACGCCCGTGCCGAACTGATCACCGGGGAGGGATTCGCCTCCCTGGCGCGGCACTTCGCCACCGAACGACTGTCCCTGGGGGTCACGGGGTACGCCACTGCGGCGCGCTGCGTGGACCTCACGCGGGAGTGGATCCGACAGCGCGAGACCTTCGGCCGGCCCTTGAGCACCCGCCAGGTCGTGCGCCACACGTTCGTCGAGATGAACCGGCGCACCGACGTGGCACGCTCGTACATCCACGCCATCGCGTCGTCCGACGACGTGACCGTGCTCGATGCCATCTACGCCAAACAGACCGGCGTCAACTGTGCGGCATTCGTGACCGACCGTGCGGTTCAGTTGCTGGGCGGCATGGGCTACGTCGCGGATGGTGAGGTGGAGCGCCACTACCGCGACGCCCGCATCCTGGGCATCGGCGGCGGCGCCGACGAGGTGATGGCCGATCTCGCGGCCCGTCTGCTCGGGTTGTGACGAAGCGGGACGTGGTGACCGGGCGATCCAGAGGTGCCGCTTCTGCGCATTCCGACCCGGACCAGCCCGCAACCCCACGGCGGCATCGACGGATCTTCGGACTCCAACTTGGAGTCGCCGGGGAAGCGGGCCTCCGGATTCGACGGGGGGTCAAGGGGTCGTGGTGGTGGGCAGAGGGCCCGCGGCGACGGATCCGCAGGTTGTCGCGGCGGATCTGGTGGTCGGACACCCTCGGGTCCACCGCGCACGTCGCCAATCCGCCAGGCAGGAGAGGAAGGCGCATCGGGCAGAGATGAGCACAGGCGGGAGGGATAATCGGCGGGCCAATCCTCCGGTAGCCCCGGTTGCAGAAAGACCGGAATCCGACGGCAGTCGACCCGGTGGCTGTGACAACGACACTTGCAGGTCCATCCCGCACCCCTCGACGACACGGACCCGGACCACGGCAACCCCCACTGCCCGCGCAAATCCGAAGCACGGCATCGACAGCAGATCGTGCACAGCGCAGCAGTTCCCCACCCGCGATGTGCTCGGCGGACTCAGCCCGTGCGGTCGACCACGTAGTCGCACACCGAAGCCAGCGCGTCCCGCGGGGCACCCTCCGGGAGGGTCAGCAAGCAATCCCGGGCGTCGTCCGCCCATTGCCGGGCGACAATGCGCGCCTGAGCCACCGCGTCGTGGGCGCGCAGCAGGGGCAGCGCCTCGGCGACTTCGGCGTCGTCGAGCGGCCGGGTGAGCAGGTCCGCCAGGTGGGCGTCGTGGGCGGCGCCGCCCCGCAGCACGATCAACCCCGCCAGGGTCGGCACCCCTTCTCTGAGGTCCGTGCCCGGGGTCTTGCCGGAATCCACCGGGTCGCTGGTCAGATCGACCAGGTCGTCGGCCAACTGGAACGCCACACCGATCCGCTCGCCGTAGCGGGTGAGCGTGTCGACGACGGCCTGGTCGCAACCGGCGAACATCGCCCCGAACTGCGCCGAAGTGGCGATCAACGACCCGGTCTTGTCGGCAAGCACCTGCAGGTGGTGGGCCACTGGATCCTCGCCGTGCGCCGGCCCCACCGTCTCACGGATCTGGCCAGTGACCAGTCGCTCGAACGTGCGCGCCTGGATCCGCACCGCCTCCGGTCCGAGGTCGGCCAGGATGTCGGAGGCGCGGGAGAACAGGAAATCGCCGGTGAGGATGGCCACGGAGTTGTCCCAGCGACTGTTCGCGGAAGGCCGGCCGCGACGCATGGGCGCCTCGTCCATCACATCGTCGTGGTACAGCGTGGCCAAATGGGTCAGTTCCACCACCGTGGCGGCGTCGTAGACCTCCTCAGCCTCAGGATCCCCGAACGCCGCGCACAGCAGGGTCATCAGCGGCCGGAACCGCTTGCCCCCAGCCTCCACCAGGTGGGCCGAGGTCTGCGTCACGAACGGGTAGTCGCTCTTGACCGCCTCGGTCAACCGGGACTCGACCCGCTGCAGACGGCTCTGCAATCCGTCGCGCAGGCCGGGATCGGTGAGGAACGCCAGATTCGGCACCGATCACACCCCTATCTGATGAACGTGGAGGCCTTGTCTGCCAAGTCCAACACGGATTGCGGAAGCACGCCAAGAATCACGGTAACCGCAACGGTCACGCCGATCGCCACCGCGGTCAGGCTACTGGGCACCACGACCGACGGCGCGTCCTCCGCGCGCTCGGTGAAGAACATCAGCACGATGACCCGGACGTAGAAGAACGCGGCGATGGCGGAGGCGAAGACACCCGCGATGACCACGGGCGTCGCACCCCCCTGGATACCTGCCTCGAAGACCGCGAACTTGCTCGTGAAGCCCGACGTCAGCGGGATGCCGGCGAAGGCCAGCAGCATGATGGCCATCGCCCCGGCGATCAACGGCGAGGTCTTGCCCAACCCGGCCCACTGGGACAACCTGGTCGCCTCACCGGCGGGGTCACGCACCAGGCTGACGATGGCGAAGGCCCCGAGCGTGGTGAATCCGTAGGCCAGCAGGTAGAACATCGTCCCGGAAAGCCCGGAGGGGTTGGTCGCGATCACGCCGATGAGCATGAACCCGGCGTTGGCGATCGCCGAGTACGCCAGCATGCGCTTGATGTCGGTCTGGGTCAGCGCCAGGATCGCACCGATCAGCATGGTGGCGATGGCCACCGCCCACATGACCGGCCGCCAGTCCCAGCGCAGGCCGCCGAGTGCCACGTAGCACAACCGCAGCAACGCACCCACCGCCGCAACCTTGACGCCGGCGGCCATGAACGCGGTGGCCGGGGTGGGGGCGCCCTGGTACACGTCCGGGGTCCACTGGTGGAACGGCACCGCGCCGATCTTGAACAGCATGCCGACGAACACCAGGCAGGTGCCGGCGATGAGCAGGCCGTTGCTCCCCGGGTCGGCGGCCATGGCCAGCAGGATGCCGTTGAAGGAGACCGTGCCGGCGAATCCGTACAACATAGCCGCGCCGAAGACGAAGAACCCTGACGAGTAGGCCCCGAGCAGGAAGTACTTCATGGCAGCTTCCTGACTGAGCAGGCGCCGCCTGCGCGCCATGCCCGCCAACAGGTACAGCGGCAAGGACATGACCTCCAGCGCCACGAACATGGTCAGAAGGTCGTTGGCGACGACGAACATCATCATGCCGCCGACGCTGAACAGGAACAGCGGCCAGACCTCCGTCTGCAGCCATCCCTGCTGGGTGAAGGCCTTCTCGTCGGCGCTGCCGGGCAGTGCCGAGGCCTGTGGGGCGAAAGCATCACCGGCCGGGTCGACGGAGCGCTCCGCGATGAGCAGTGCCGACACCATGGCCACCTGCAGGATCGAGCCCATCATGAACAGCCCGGGACCGTCCACGGCGATCGGCCCGGCAGCGGCCAGGTCGTTGGTGCCGGCAAGCCTGACGACGACCACCAAGGCGGCCAGCAGCACGATGCCCACCCAGGTCAGCTGCACAGAGCGACGCACACGACGCGGCGCGAACGCCTCAACCAGCACGCTGACCACACCCCCGCCGAGCACGATCAGCAGCGGGGCCACCAGGGCGTACTTGATGTCCGGGGAGGCGAAGCCCTCCAGAACGCCGTTCACTGTCCCTCCCCTTCCGCGCGGCAGCCGTCGGCGAGGTCGCAGTCACCGGCCGGTCCCACCGCCGGATCCTGCATCCCGACCGCGACGAGCGTCTGATCCACCGCGGGATTGATCACGTTGAGCGCCGGTGCCGGGAACACACCGAGTGCGATGATCACCGCGACCAGCGGCGACACCGCGAGCATCTCACGGCCAGTCAGATCCTTGATGCCCTCGCACCCCTGCTTGACCGGGCCGGTCATCGTGCGCTGGTAGAGCCAGAGCACGTACAGCGAGGCCAGGATGATGCCGGTCGTGGCGATGACGGCGGCCACCGGGTAGCGAACGAAGGTTCCCACCAGCACGAGGAACTCCGACACGAAGCTGCTCATCCCGGGCAGCGCCAGGGAACTCAGGCCGGCGATCAGGAAGAAGCCGGCCAACAGCGGGGCCACTTTGTGCACCCCGCCGTAGTCCTCGACGAACTTCGACCCACGTCTGCTCATGAGGAAACCGGCCACGATGAACAGGGCCGCGGTCGAGAAGCCGTGGTTGACCATGTACAGCGTCGAGCCGCTCTGCCCCTGCGAGGTCATCGCGAAGATGCCCAGGACGATGAAGCCGAAGTGACTCACCGACGTGTAGGCGATCAGGCGCTTGATGTCGGTCTGCCCGATTGCCAGCAGTGCACCGTAGATGATGCTGATCACCGACAGCACGATGATGATCGGTGTGTAGAACTGCGAGGCCTCCGGGAAGATGGGCAGGCAGTAGCGCAGCATGCCGAACGTCCCGACCTTGTCCAGCACCCCCACCAGCAGCACGGCGCTGCCCGGCTGGGCCTCTGTGGCGGCATCGGGCAGCCACGTGTGGAACGGCCACAACGGTGCCTTGACGGCGAATGCGAAGAAGAACCCGAGGAACAGCATGCGCTGGGTCGTCGGGTCCATCCCGAGTTGTGTCAGTGCCAGGAAGTCGAACGTGCCGGTGCCCAGCTCCCGCACGCTCACGACGTACAGCCCGATGAGGCTGGCCAGCATGAACAGACCACCGAACAGGCTCACGATGAGGAACTTCACCGCGGCGTAGGAACGGCGCGCACCGCCGTACCGGCCGATCATGAAGTACATCGGGATCAGCATGACCTCGAAGAAGACGTAGAAGAGGAACACGTCGATCGCCGCGAACACGCCGATCATGCAGACCTCGAGGGCCAGCATCAATGCGAAGTAGCCCTTCGTCGGCGCATCGGAGTAGTCGGCCTCATTCCAGCCCGCGAGGATCACGACCGGCACCAGCACCGCTGCCAGCGCGATCAGCACCAGCGCGATCCCGTCGACCCCGAGCGCGAACGAGATCCCGAACGAATCGATCCACGGGGTGGAGGTCACGAATTGGAAGGGAGCAGTGCTGTCTGCGTCGAACTGCAGGGCCATGGCGATGACCACGATCATCGTCGCCGCGCTGAACCCGAAGGCGACCTGCTTGGCCAGGTTC
>JALOLM010000182.1 GCA_025455985.1 Candidatus Nanopelagicales bacterium
CGTGACGGCGGACGGGGCGGTTGCTGATCTACGTTGGACATCGCCGCCGGGGGCCACCGGTGAGTATGTCTGGATGCACGACGTCTCCAGCGTCGAGCCCTGGAAACGCTTGGAGGGACCGACCGTTGTCGAGCATCAGCAGGTCAAGGAGCTCCTACAGGGGCACGACTACGCCTTCCGTCTGCAGGCAGTGAAGGGGAAGGCTGTTGCAGAGGACGTCTTCTCCAACACCGCGACCGTGACCCGTCCGCCGCCCGGAATCGCCGCAGTGGTTGTCACGAGTCGTCGTCACGGCCTGATCGTGACGTGGTGGCCGACCTGGGAGGTGGCCAGCGATGTCGTCTACGTCGCGCGGTGGTGGCCGAAGGGCCACGCGCACCGCGTTCTGTCCCGCACGACAGGTCACACCACGCTACGGATCCGCGGGCTGCGCACGGCCCAGGTCTACGTCCTCACCGTCAGGGCCTGGAAGTCGGGCGTCGGCGGTACCCGGATGAAGGCGCTGGGGGTGCCGGTTCCTCGTGCGTGAGCGGTGAGTGTTCTCTCACGCCTGAACCCGAGGGCTGCGGTAGGCCTACTTCTCGACGCTCACCGCCTGCTGGAACGTCGGCCGGTTCTGGAATGGGTACACGTTGGGCTTGGTGACCCCAGCGGTCACCCGTGCCCGGTTGGCGTTCCAGCAGGACGGCTGCGGGTCGCTGGTGCATGCCCCGGAGCCGTACAGCTCGGCCGCAGTGACGCTCAAGGCCGACTTCAGCGAGTCCTGCAAGGCGGTGCTGCAGGCCGTGAGGTCGCCGTTGCCGCAGAACGCCACGGGGAAACCGCCTTCCACCGGCGCACCGGTCAGCACCCGCTTGAGGTCCTGCAGGCTGTAACCCCACCAGCCATCGGCGAATCCTGGGGCACTCGGCCGCGTCGTGTTCGCACCGAACGCGATCATCTTCTGGATCTCGGTGAGCGCAGAATCGCCAAGGCCAGGCCCGAACTGCGCGGTCATCAACTTCGGCCACCAGGCGTCCAGGATCTGGATCGCTTCGGTGTGTTCGTAGGCGCCATCCTTGTCCAGATCGCGACGGTGACCGCCGTCGGCCATCCAGGCCTTGATCTTGTCGACGGCCACAGCCACGTCCGGATCAGACGGGGTGCCCATCGCCTCGAACACCGTGGTCAGCAACTTCGCGGCGCGGATGTCCTGTGTGGCCGATTCCTCCATGGCCTTCACAACCTGCGCCAGCGTCGCCTTCTGGCCGCCACTGACCGCGGCCTGCAACTTCTCCTCGATGAGGTTGGAGCGGTAGAACGGTCCGTAACCCCACTGACGGTCAGACGCCGCCCAGTCCTTGGCCGGCTTGTTGTTCCACGAGACCATGACCGGCTGGTTCTTGGTCTTCGGGTGCTTCTTGAAGGCCAGCAGATCTGAGGTGTAGTTCTTGGCGTCGAAGCCTTGCCAGTCGTACTTGCCCGTCCCGAGTACCGGGAAGTCCGGCGAGGTGCCCTTCGCCCGCTTCGGGTAGGCCCCGGACAGGTAGTAGGCGGTGTCCTTGGCGTTCTGGTAGGCCCAGTTGAAGGTGAACTGGATCTTCGACGCCGACTCGTGGAAGGCCTTCGGGTTCTTCATCTTCTCGGGCTGATTGAAGCGCCGGAAGCCCACGATCGAATCCGCCTCGTGCAGGTAGGTCGTACGCGCGGTGACGTAGGCGACCTGCTTGCCGTTGACCGTTCCGTAGTGGGTCACCAGGCCGTGCACAGTGCGGTAAGCCTTCAGCGTGGCGCTGCCGGCCGGAGTCGGGTCCGCCGGGTTGGGCTTCCAGGACACCTTGCGTACCAACTTCTCCATAGGCAGGCACTTGCCCTTGTACTTGTACTTGAACTTGCTGCCGCCGCAGAGGACCTCCGCGAACGTGTCGATGTTGTCCGAGCCAGCAGAGGTGGCGCTCCACGCATAGTCGCGGCCGCGGCCCAACTGCACGTACATGCTCACACCCGGGAATGAGGCACCGCGGGCGTCGATGCCGGGACCGTGGAGTTCGAGCTCCATCAGCACCTGCGGCAAGTAGTACCCCACCTGCGGGCCCAGCACACCGAGCGGACGACCGTTGGCCGAATTCTTGGCCGACAGCAGCTCCCAGTTGGAGTGGTGACCGTCGAGTTGCTCTTGCTGCAGTGCGTCGCCGATCGAAACCTTGTCGTCGGCCGACTGCAGGCTGGCCGTCCCGGACTGTCCGTAGATCACCTGGGCCGGCGTCACAGTCGTGCCTGTGTCGGGTAGCGCCAGACCCTTGGCGGCGAACGAGTCACCGGTCTGGTACGGGAAACTCTGCGGGATGGTGGTCGGAGCCGTCGGGTTGTTCTTGGATCGGAAGCTGCTCCAGACGGCTCGTCCCTGCTCGGTCCCGAACCGCGCCTCAAGCGCCCGCAGGATCTGCGCCGAGAGGACCTCACCGCCGCCGCCGCGACCGAAGATACCGCCGAACAGCGACGCCACTGACATCACGTCGGTGACCTTCCAGGTCTTGAGCTTGGCCCCGAGCGCCACGTACTCGCCGGGCAGCAGGGAACTGTCCTTCTTGGTGTCTTTGATGTACGCGTTGATGCCGTCGACGTACGCGTCGACATCCTGGCGCAACTTGTTCCACTCCTTCTGGCTGCCCTGAGCGGGTGCCTTGAGCATGCGCTTGAGGTCGTCCTCGGTGTAGGCGCTGGTCTGCCACTGGTTGGCGTCCGCGTTGAGGTTCGCGCCGCCCAGGAAGCTGGAGAGGTCCGCACGTCCGGTGTGGCGCAGGACGTCCATCAGGAACAGGCGGTCGTTGGCGGAGGCGTAGCCGGCCCCGAACATCGTGTCGCTGCGGGTCTTGCCGTAGACGCGGGGCACGCCGTACTGCTTGTCGCGCAGGATGGTGACGCCCTTGCGCGGCTTCACGGTCTTGGCGCGGTTGGACTTCTTGACCCCGAAGGTTGCGTCCTTGTAATAGTCGGCGACCTGATCGTCGGTGAGGGTCGGTGCTGCGTAGATCAGACCGTCGTAGAGCGGCTGCTGGTCGGCCCAGTGCTGCGGTAAGGCCCCACTGTTCCGGAACGCCAAGATTTGACCGAGGGTGTCCAGGCCGTTCTGCCCGGGGGGTAGCACATTGCGGAAACCGCCGGCGTCGTTCTTGCCGTAAGTGCCCGGATCGGCGTTCGCAGGCGCTGCCATCGCAAGCGCCGAAACAGCGGCAATCGGGACGGCCAAGCGGCGCATGGCATTTCGATACATGGTGACCCCATTCGGTACGAAGCGATCACACACTACGTGAACGAACCCGGTCGTGGCGGGTGTTCGCGCGGAAATCGGGCGATCGGGCTCAGCCGGGCCTCACCACGAACCGCCGCCACCTCCGCCCGAACCGCCGCCGCCACCGCCTCCCCCGCCGCCGCCGCTGGAACTCGACGAGCGCTGGGTCGCCTGGTAGGCAGCCACCGCCGAGGCCTCGACCGCCACGATCCCGGTGGACATCGCCCACATCGGCGAGTTGCGAACCGGTGAGGAGTAGTAGCCGGACATGCCGCCCACCGAAGCCGCCTCCGGACTGCCCGGCGGCGGGGTGCACGACGCCGCCCACTCGTCAGCACAATCGAACGCGACGGCCCACGGCAGGTACTCGTCGAAGTGCCGCACACGCGCGGCGTAGTCGAACCGCTCGATGGAGGCGTTCGTAGACAGGACCTGCTTGAAGCCGGCCGTGCGGTCACGTATCGAGCAGCCGAGGTCGGTGAGCCGGGTGGTGTCGCGCCGATTGATGATCAGGCCCACAACCGCTGCGACCAGCAGCAGCGTGGCCACCAGCAGACCAGTGTCGAACCAGATGAGGGCGGTGAAGCCGCCGATGAGCGCCAGGTAGATCAACAACAACGCGAGGCCGGAGCCCCTCACGGTGGCGGCCAGGCCACTGCGGGATATCGCCTCCTGGGTCTGCCCGGTGATCTCCCCTTCGAGTTCCTGGAGCAGGCGACCGTCGGTCACGCTGTCTTTGCTGAGCATCCTCGAATGCCCCTGCTGGTACAGCCCGAGGTCATGCAGAGCGGTGCCGAAGCCGACCAAATCCGGCGACGCTGTCGCAGTGCGCGTGAGCTTGATCCAGTCCGGGCCGTTGTTGTCGGCGACGCTGGGCTGCTCGGCGGCGAAGTCGACCACTTTGTGCGCCACCAGGTTGAGCAGCACCGTGGGTACGCCGCGGCCAACAGGTGTCTCATCCAGCGTCCACGCACAAAGCAGCGGGTCGGGTCCGGGCGGTTCGAAGGTCGGCGCGATCTGCGGCTTGCGTTCCCGTGAGCGGACGAACGCGGAGATAGTCAGCAGGAGCGACAAACCGACGAAGGCCAGGGTTGCCAGTAGAAGCGCGTTCTGCCCGCTGGTCCGTTGAACCGCCGGGGCGGGCACCGCGAAGAAGGCTTTCATCGTGATCGGCGTGTAGGGCGCCACATTGTCGGCCGCGATCGAGTAGGCGCCGTCAGCCAGGGTGATCTCGCAGGGGATGGCCGCCTCGCAACTGGGTGGAGCTATGGGTTCTGGGATGGTCGCGCTGATCCTGACCTTGCGCATGGGCATCGCCCAACCTGAGCCGAGCACGTCCCAGTACCACTGCGACGAGGCTCCGTCTGGCCCGCCCTTGGGCTTGGTCAGCGCGTTAGGCGTCGTGGAGATGATCCGGTAGGTCTGGATACCCGGGGGGAACGGCCGGCCCGCGTTGCCGATCCGGATCGTCTTTGTGCCGCCGCCCTCTTGCGACACGATGTACGGCTCGGGGATCCACTGCCCGTCCTCCTTGCGTTCGACGGACTCCACCTCGACCGGGTGTTGCACGCTCGGGTACTGGGCGTCACGGGTGTCGAAGATCCGGAAGATGCCGCGCCGGACTTCGGTGAATTCGACGGCGATCACCTCTGTGGAGCGCAGGTCCCCCTGCTCGTCGAGGGCGAACTTCGCACGGTACTCATCGACGATGGAAGTGTCCGAAACCCGCTCACCGTTGCCCCCGAAGATGTTCTTCAGCGGCACCGGCACCACCGACATCCATCCGGCCACAACGCCCGCGCCGAGCAGCAGCACCAGGAACAAGCGGAACTTCGGCACCCTCATCAGCGCTACCCTGCCCTAGTGACCCTCATCGTCGTCATCGCGATCGTAGTCCTGCTCGTCGGTCTAGGCGTGGTCTTGT